>JANMPW010000457.1:0-5711 GCA_031370065.1 Acidobacteriota bacterium | reverse complement strand
CCAGTACCGGGGGCGGGCCATCGTGGTGTGCATCGAGGGCCGGACGGCGACCGTCCGGGTCGCCATGGCCTGCACCGACATCCCGATGGGCTCGTTCCTGAAGCCGTACGAGCCGGTCCCGATCCCCCTCGGGCGCCGCCTGCCGAGCGCCGCCTTCTGCGATCCGCCCAACGGCAAGCCGCACGGGCGCATCGTCATGACCCGCGACGGGGTTTTTGCCATCGGCGGCGGGACAGACGTGTTCATCGACCTCGGCTTGGCCGAGGGCCTTCAGCCGGGCGATCAGCTCTCGATCTTCCGGTACGCCAGCGGATCGGACTACGGCCTGCGTCCCCAGGGCTCCTACTGGATGTACAAGCCGCCGCCGCCGGGCGTCACGGTCCCGCGCACCCTGCTCGGCGACCTTGCGATCCTCTACGTGGGGGACCGGTGGGCCGTCGCCCGGGTGATGGATTCGCACCGGCTGATCGAGATTGGCGACCAGGTCGAGTTGAAATAGGGGCGCTCCCACTTTTTCCGGAAAAAATCAGGAGAGACGCCGCGCGCCTCTTCTTTTTTTTGGCCCCAGCCTCGCGGCGGCCTCGCCCGGGTCGTGGCGAGAAGACCGGAAGCCGCTGGCACGAGAAATTCTGACGGGGGAGGCAGAGGCGCGCGGGCGGACGGATTCGCGCGCACTACCGCTTCCTTTTTCCCTTTGCTAAGATGCGCCCCTGTTTCGCATCCGTTGATTTTGGGGAGGGGTATCGCGTGAATCTGGATGGGCAACTCCAGGAAATTATCGAAGAGCTCCTGGCTCATGGTATCTCTCTCGATCTCGCCACGAAAGAGTTCGAGAAGAAGTACATCGTCGGAGCAGTGAAGCGATCCTCCGGCAACCTCGGCCGCGCCGCGAGCTTCCTCGGCATTCACCGCAACACCCTCCGCAACAAGGTCGGCATCCTCAACATCCGCCTGCCCCGCGAGAGAGTCCGCGTCGCGCCGGAGATCCAGGTACCGAAGAAAAAATGACCGCGCGCCGCACGCGCGCAGTCATCCCGAGCGCCATGAGGCGCGAGGGATCCCTTTTCAGTCTCGGTGCAGCTAGTGAGAGGGCGAAGCCGGCTACTGCTTCGGCTTGTCCTGCGGAGGGTCGTCGCCCTTGATGGAGTCCTTGAAGTTCTTGAGGCCCTGGCCGATGCCCTTGCCGAGTTGCGGGAGCTTGGTGGCCCCGAAAATGATGATCACGATCAGCAGGATGACGAGAAGCTCCGGAAGACCGAGTGAGCCGAACATCGTTATCTCCTTCTTCGTGAACCCTGTCCCGCAGCCTTCAGCTTAACAGACCGAGGCGGGAGCGGGACTCCAGGACCTCGCCGAAGCGGCGGTCTTCGGAGGAGTCCCCGAGCAGGCGCCGGGCGAGCCCGAGCTCACCGGGCAGGTAGCGCCGGTACGTGTCCCCCTTGCCCTTCACGACCGCCCGGGCGAACGTGCCGCAGACCTTCCAGGCGCGCTGGAGGAGCACCCTCCGCATTCGTGCTCCGAGCGCGTCGGCGTCGGTACGGCGTCTCTCGGCGAAGCGGGCGACGACGGCCACCGCCTGCACGTCGTCCATCCAGTCGAGGGTCGTCCGCTCCCACAAGAGAGATGCGAGGTCGTACGAGTCCGGTCCGCGGCGCAGGTCCTGGAAGTCGATGACGGCCACCCGATCGCCCACGGCGAAGAGGTTGTTGCCGTGAAAGTCGCGGTGGCAGAGCGCGAACGGGTGCCCGAGGATGTCGCTCACGAGCGCGTCTGCCCAGCCGTCGTGGGCGTCGCGGTCCGCGGGAGACAGGGGCGCCGCAAGATACATCTCGAAGACGGCCTCGCGGGCCAGATCGAGCTCCCGCCGGAAGAGCGCGGCGTCGAAGGGCGCGTTGATGCCCGGATCGGCGAGCTCCGCAATGGCCGCGGCGGCGTCGGCCGCGCGCCCGAGCCAGGCCGGCCGTTCGGCGGGCGAAGCGACGCAGCGGGCCGCGAGGTCGTCAGACCCGAGGTCTTCCACGATCTGGTTTCCCCGGCCGTCGTCGGCGATCAGCGCGGGCACGCGCACGTGAGGTTCGAGCAGCGTGCGGGCCTTGCCCCAGCGGAGCCGGGATTCGTCCTCCTCGCCGGGATAGACGACGCCGAGGACGGATCGGTTGTCGGCCAGCGCGATGCGGAAGTAGCGGCGCCGGCCGACGTCGCCGGCCAGCGCCTCGATGGAGACGGGAGAGAGGTGCGTCTGACGGGCCAGCGCTTCGATGCCGGCAACGTCGGAGGAAATCAGGGTAATCCCTAATGTCCGGTAACAGAAATCATTCGCATTTGGGTGTCGTAGAGGCGGCCCTTTAGGCCGCCCGGGCGGGGACTCGCCGTAGGCAATGCCGGCCCGGAGGCCGGCGGTTACCCCCGCCCCTACGAACCGAATGCATGATCAAGACTTCGGTCACAGGACACTAGATTGTGCTCTTCGCCTGCGAGAGCAGCACCTTTTTGATGTGGACCGGCTGGCTCGGCCGATCGTTCGCGCCCCGAGGCGCAGCGGCAATCTTGTCGGCGACCTCCATGCCGGAGATCACTTCGCCGAAGGCCGAGTACTGGCCGTCCAGGAAGTGAGAATCCTTGACGACGATGAAGAACTGCGAGGAGGCGGAATTGGGGTCCGACGAGCGGGCCATGGACACGATGCCGCGCTTGTGCGGCGTGTCGTTGAACTCCGCCTTGACCCGGTTGCTGCCGTTGCCGCCCGTCCCGTACTGGCTCGCCGGGGTCTCGGGTTTCTTCGTGTTCGGATCGCCGCCCTGGATCATGAAGCCCGGGATCACCCGGTGGAAGAAGGTCCCGTCGTAAAAGCCCTTCTCGGAGAGGTCGATGAAATTCTCAGCGTGCTTGGGGGCCTTGTCATAGAAGAACTTGATCTGGATGTCGCCCATGTCCGTCTGCAACGTGGCGATCGTGTTGGCGTAGTCGCGGGCCACTTTCTTCCCCTTTCCTTTCGCCGCCTGCGCGGCGAGCGGGAGGGCGCAGGCGAGCATGAGTGCGATGGCGGTGTATTTTTTCACTTCAGCTCCTTTCGGAATCCGGCGAAACATAGCATGGGGTTGATAGAATTTCCCCATGTACACGGCCCTTGCTCGCGCCGTCCTCGACGAGACGGACCGGGAGCGCGTCGCGCAGGAGGTCCGGCGACTCCGCCAGCGCCATCCGCGGGCCTCGCGCGACGAGCTGGCGGGCCGCCTCATCCGCAAGGCCGCGCTGCGGTGCGCGGCGGCCAGCGGGCTTTTGACCGGCCCGGCTGCATTTTTCGGCGCGATGCCTTTCGGGGCCGACCTGGCGTACCAGGCCGTCGCGTTGAACCGTCTCGTCCTGTCGCTCGCGGCGCTCTACGGCCATCCGCCCTCGGGCCGCGACCGCGCGGCGGGAATCGGTGCCGGCGCCGGCGCGGGCGTCGCTTCGGAGCTCTTGAGACAGGGCATGGTGCGATTGCTGCGGAGCTCGTTTCGGAGGCGTCCCGGCCTGAGGACGGTCGCAGGGGCGCTCTTGGGCGGCGCTCTCGGTTACGGCGCGGCCATGGCCATTGGACGGTTCGCGCGGGACGTGTTTCGCGGAAGAAGCCGCATCGGGCTTGCCCTGCGGCGAATGCGATGAGCCCGGAACGGACCGACGTCCTCGTCGTCGGCGGCGGCCTGATCGGCTGCGCCCTGGCGGCGGAGCTCGCTGCGCGTGGCCGGGCCGTGACCGTGATCGAACGCGCCGAGCCCGGAGCGGAGGCATCGGGGGCGGCTGCCGGGATGCTCGCACCGCAGGCCGAGGCGCGCGGGCGTGACGCGTTGTTCGACCTCGCGCTCGAGAGCCGCAATCTCTACCCGGCCTGGGTCCGGACGCTTGAAGAAGAAACCGGCATCGACGTCGGCTACCGCCGCACGGGCCTCTTGCGCTGCGTTTTCCCTGACAGCCCCCCGGGGAGTCTCGCGGCGCAAATCGCCTGGCAGCGGGCCGCCGGCCTCGCTGTTGGAGAACGGCGCGCGGACGAGCTCGCGGAGGAGGTCGGAGGCCGCCTCTCGCCCGATGTTGCAGGCGCCGCGTTCTTTCCCGAGGAGGGGATGGTCGATCCGCGCCGGCTGACTCGGGCCGCGTGGCTTCTGGCACAGCGACGGGGCGTTCGCGTGCAAACGGGAGTTACCGTTCTCGGTTTTCGCATCGAGGGCGGAGTCTGCCGGGGCGTCGAAACCGAGACCGGAATGATCCTCGCTGATTCGATCGTGGATGCGGCGGGCGCCTGGGCAGCGTTCGATCTCTTTCTGCCGCTGTCCGTCCCGGTGCAGCCCGTGCGCGGACAGATCGTGGAGCTTCGCCTGCGAGAACGGCCGCTCGAGACGATGGTGTCCTGCGACGACGTCTACCTCGTTCCCCGGCCGGACGGGTCCGTTCTCCTCGGCTCGACTTTTGAGCACGTCGGATTCCGCAAAGAGGTCACCGCCGAGGCGGTGGAGCGCCTGATCGCCGGCGCGGTGCGGCTGGTGCCGGAGCTGCGATCGGCTCGTTTCGTGACGGCCTGGTCGGGTCTGCGCCCGGGCACGCCCGACGGTCTGCCGGTCCTGGGCGGGTGCGGGGTGCCGGGTCTCTTCTTTGCCGCGGGCCACTTCCGCAACGGGATCCTGCTGGCGCCAGTGACGGCCCTGGCCGTCGCCGACCTGCTGACAGAAGGCGCGCCCCGCGATTTGTCGCCATTTTCGATCGAGCGCTTCTCCGAGGTTCGGCGTGACGGGCTGGTCAAGGATCCTCCGCGCCGCGATTTCGGCTAGAATCGGGGCGACGGATGTTCCCTTTTCGGGATGAGGGGCGACGCAAACCGCAACGTCGGAAGGAAAAATTTCCAACATGAGAAGAGTGGCATATGCGGGGGTGCAGCGCGCGGCCGATTCCCTCTGGCGTTTCGCGCGCGCGGTCGATCGACGGTTTCCGGAGCGGTCGTTCCAGCCGAAGTGGGCGCCGGCGCCGTTGCTCAAGCAACGCGAGAAGACGTTCCCGCCGCTCGGTTTTCCTCGCAAGACCGATTCGCTGTGTCCTCGCTGCGTCTCTGAGGTGCGCGCCCAGATTCTTTCGGGCGAGGCGGACTGGAAGGTCCTGATCGAGGGCAAGCCCGGCGAGATTCCCGCCGAAATCGTCGAAGAGGGCGGCCGCATCCTGATGAAGAAGGACTGCCCGAAGCACGGGCACTTCGAGGACGTGATGTCCACGGACCCGGCCTTCTTCAAGCGGCTCGAGTCCATGTACCCGGGCCGGGACTTCGTCATCCCGAAGGATGGGCTCCACGAGCACGGCACGTCTTCGATCAAGTACGGCCGCGGCGCCGTCTTGACGATCGACCTGACCAACCGCTGCAACATGATGTGCGATCCGTGCTTCATGGACGCCAACCAGGTTGGTTACGTCCACGAGCTCGAATGGGATGAGGTCCAGAAACTCCTGGACGATGCGGCCTCGATCAAGCCGCGGCGCCAACTCTCGGTCCAGTTCTCGGGCGGCGAGCCGACGCTTTCGCCCCACTTTCTTCCGGCGATCCGGCACGCCCGCAAGATCGGCTACTTCTCCGTCCAGTGCGCGACCAACGGCATCCGCTTCGCGCAGGACGAATCCTTCGCGAAGGAGGCGGCCGAGGCCGGGCTGCGCTTCGCGTACCTCCAGTTCGATGGCGTGGGCAACGAGGCCAA
>JANMPW010000290.1:0-1595 GCA_031370065.1 Acidobacteriota bacterium | reverse complement strand
CTAGGCCGGCAACGCGTCGTACGCCGCCGTCAGGCGCGCGGCAATCTCCGGAGCGGAGCGGCCTTCGATCTCCTGCCTCTGGAGCAGGAAGACGAGCTTGCCGCCCGAGAGGATCGCCACCTGCGGCGAAGAAGGCGCATGGCCGATGAAGTAGCTACGTGCCCGCGCCGTGGCTTCGATGTCCTGGCCCGCGAACACCGTCGTCCGCGTGGACGGGGCCTTCGGATGCGAGAGCGACAGCAGGATCCCGGGCCGCGCGATCCCAGCCGCGCAGCCGCAGATGGAGTTCACGACGACGAGCATCGGGCCCTCGGCCGCGGCCACTTCCGCGTCCACGTCCTCGGGCGTGCGCAGCTCCCGGAATCCGGCGCGCGTCAATTCCTCGCGCATCGGCGCGGTCATCCTCGGGTCATACGGCATGGGGGCCTCCCTCCGAGCGTTATAGCAGCTCCGCCCCGTAGACTCCCGGACGCCGGACCAGGTTCTAAGAAAACCGGTATCCTACCCGCCGCACCGGAGGGCCCTCGATGCCGCTGACACGACGCCGCTGGATGATCGCGACGGGAGCCGCCGCAGCCGCTGCAGCCCTGCCGGCCGCGCCGGGAGCCGGCGCGCCAGAATCGGCGCTTGCGCTTCCCGCAGCCTTGAAGCCCGATGTGTTCCGCGACCGTCAGGCGCGCCTGCGCGCCGCCGCGAAGGCCGCCGGCGCCGATGTTCTCTTTGTGACGCCGTCGACCAACCTCGCCTATTCCGCCAACCTGGCGATGGGCCGCAGCGAACGGCTGACGGCGCTGCTCCTCTTCACCGACGGCCCGGCCGTCCTGGTGACCCCGTTCTTCGAAGCGGAGAACCACCGCCGCGACGCCGTCGTGGACGAGGTCGTCACGTGGAAAGAGGATGAGGACCCGATCGCGCTGACCGCGACGCTCCTCTCGAAAGTGAAGATCGCCGGCATCGAGGGCTCGACCGCCTACGACACGGTCACGCACCTGCTTGCGGTCGCCCCCCTGGAGGCCCGGGACGCGACTGCAACGTTCGACGCGCTGCGCATGGTCAAGAGCCCGGAGGAGCAGGCCTTCATCCGCGATGCCGCGCGGCGCACCCACCTCGCCATCGAGGCCACGCACAGGAAGCTCGCGACGGGCAAGACCGAGAGTGAAGTGTCGGCGATTCTCGAGCAGGAGTTCCAAACCCAGGGCGTGCACGGCGGCGGCCTCGTCCAGTTCGGGCCCTCTGCCGCCCTCCCGCACGGCGGGCCCGGCGACCGGGGGCTCTCCCCGGGCGACGTCGTCCTCATCGACGCGGGCTGCAAGGTGCGCGGCTACAACTCCGACGTGACTCGCACGGTCTCGTTCGGCAAACCCTCGGACGAAGCCCGGAAGGTCTACGGGGCCGTCGATCGTGCGCAGGTGGCCGGAATCGAGGCGCTGAGGGCCGGGGCGGCGCCCGAAGATGTCGACCGCGCCGCGCGCCGCGTGATCGAGGATGCGGGCTACGGCGCCTTCTTCACCCACCGCCTGGGCCACGGCCTCGGGATGGACGGCCACGAGCCTCCTTATCTCGTGCGCGGCAACGCGACGCCGCTCGCGACCGGC
>JANMPW010000400.1:0-4855 GCA_031370065.1 Acidobacteriota bacterium | reverse complement strand
ATGGCCGCTGCGTTTCTCGCGCGGGCCTGGAACCCCGCGACCATCCGTGGCTTCTTCGCATCCTGCGGCCTGGAGGTCGTCGATCTCTGGGGCGACTTCGATCGGCGGCCCTTCTGGCGCGGCGCCTCCCGAATCGTCCTCGCCGCGCGGTTGAGACGCAGTCCTACTGCGCCTCGGCGTCGCGCGCTTGATACGCCGTCAGGGCCCAGATGACGAGGATGACGGCGCCCATCGCCAGGTAGAACCGCCGCGCCGGCGACCCCGGGGAATAGCCCGCAAAGGACGGAAGGATCAAGAGCGCGATCCCGACGATGAGCTCGACGATTCCATGCACGAAGAAAGGGACCGTCTTCCAGCGACCCGCCGGGAAACGGGTCATCAGGGTCATCACGAGATGGACCACCGCCAGCGTGTACGAGATCGCCGCGGGAGATCCCCCGAGCCCCACCAGGAGCGGCGCCAGCAGAAAGACGGCCACGATGACGAAGTCGAGCATCCCGTGGATCCGGGCACTGATAAAGCGCATGGTCCTCCCTCCTTCGATCTCGCCGCGGCCAAGTCTATTACCGACTTGGCGTCCGCCGTCGACCCGAACCGACTGACCCCTGAGGCGAGCACAGACGACTTCGAAGCCGCAGGCCTGATCCCGGCGCCCCTACCTGCGCCGCGCGGGTACACCTTTGTAGACCGTTCCGTCCTTGACCACGACCTCGACGTTTGCGAGGGCCGTGATGTCGAAGAGCGGATTGCCCCGGACGACGATGATGTCCGCGAGCTTGCCGGGCTCGATCGTGCCGAGCTCCTTGCCCTTGCCGAGGATCTCGGCGTTGACGCGCGTTGCGGCGCAGATCGCCCGCTGCGGCGACATGCCGACGTCCACGTGGGCCTTCATCTCGCGCCACAGCGCCTCGGTGTGGAAGTTCATCGGCGTGCCCGAATCCGTCCCCATGCCCATCGTGGCGTTCGACTCGATCCACTGCCCGAGCGACGCCCTCGAGAAGCGCATCTCTTGGTCGGTGGTCGAGAAGTAGCTCAACCGCTGGAAGTTCTTGAGAGAGTTCTGGACCTCCTCCCAGATCTGCGGCCCGAAATCCTTCTTGAGCTGCGGATTCTGGAGCCGCTCCGGAAAGTCGACGGTCGCCGGGAAGAGGAACGCGCGGTGGGCCGCCGTGACCACGACCGGCGTTCCCTTGACCGCGATGGCTTTGACCATTGCGGGGTCGTACGTCGGCATTCCAGCCGAACCGACGTGCGTGAGGACGTCGATGCCGGCCTCGAACGCGTCGCGCACGTTGACCGGATCGTAGACGTGCGCATGGACCTTGAGATGATGCTTGTGCGCCGCGTCGGCGATCGCCTTGTAGTGCGCCGGGCCGAGCTCCACGTAGGCCTTGATGACGTCCACACCCGCGGCGGCGAGCTTGTCGACCGCGGCGGCGGCCTGCGCGGGAGTGTCCACCAGGATCTGGTCGTCGAGCGCCGGCGAGTAGTCGCCGAGCGAGCGCGTGATCCAGGGGCCGGCCATCCACATCCGCGGGCCGGGAATGGCGCCCTTCTTGATCCGATCGCGGACGCTCAAGCTCTCCTTCAGCGTGCCGCCCAGATCCACGGCCGACGTCACGCCAGCCATGAGCAGCTGCTTCGCCGAGATCTCCATGACCTTCTCGACCAGGTTGTTCTTCGCGATCCACGGATCCCACCGGTCGTAGTCGCCGTGCCCCAGAATGATCAGGTGAACGTGGACATCGATGAGGCCAGGCATCATCACGCGACCGCTCGTGTCGATCACCTCGGCGTCCGGCGGAATCGTCACCTCGGAGGCCGGGCCGACCTGGACGATCTTGTTGCCCTCGATCAGGATCGCCGCGTGATGCACCGCAGGCACGTCGTACCCGTCGAGGAGCATCCCTCCGACGAGCGCCAGCTTCTTCGACTGGGCGATCGCCGCGGAGGAGCAGGCGAGGAGCAGGAGCGTGCACGCCAACAGGTGCCGAAAGCGTAGTCTCATCTCTTCCCTCCGCCGGTGAAGTGTCCTTTAGAACCCCCCCGCCAGGCTACCGAAAAGCGAAAGGCGCTTCGCCGGGGCCTGACTCGCCGAACCGAAGCGGCACCTGAACATGCAGGGGTAGTGCCGCGAGGTTGTGGGGTATAGCTCGCACCGATCGTCTTCGACGTTTCTAACGTTAGGAAATCGAGGGCAGTACGCCGCGACGCGGTGATAGATTTATTTCGTTCTCGTTTCGCTCGCCCTTTGCCAGATTCCCTATCTGACGAATCCCGACCGAAAAAGTGACGAGAATGCAGAACGCCGCGCCGTGGGCGTCTCCGCTCGACTTCGATCGGCGAGGAGGAAGTCATGCGATCCACGTGTCGGTTATTCATGGCAGCGATTCTTCTCACCGCGGCGACCGGAATCGCTCGAGCGCAGGAGCCCAGCGCGCCCCCGCCCACGCCGTCGGCGCCGGTCGCGCCACCAGTCGGCGAGCTCCCGACGATGCCCATCGCGGAGCCAATCGCGCCGGTCGTCGAGCCCCCGCTCACCGCAGACCAGAGCGCTCCGACCGTCGAGCCCGCCGCTGCGGCGACCGTGGACCCGCCCGTGGCAGAGAAGCAGATCACAACGACCAGCAAGCGCGTGACGAAGAAGACCGCCAAGAAGCCGGTGGAGAAGCCTGCGATCCAGGTCAGCGAATCCACCAAGCCGGCCGCAGCCGCGGCAGGCACGGCGGCCGTCGACACGACCGGGAACACGCCTCCTCCAGGCGCCGCGGCGAACACCGCGCCCCCGGAGAGCATCGCGCCCCCGCCGCCATCCAAAGCAGCGGCCGTCGAGAGTCACTCCGAGGAGGCCATCCCGCAGAAAAAGACGGGCATCGGCAGCTGGATCCTTGCCGCTCTCGCCCTCCTTGCTTTGGCCGGCCTTACCACCAAGTTCCTGCGCCGGCGAACGCGGAAGCGGATCTCGATCGTGGACGACTCCACGACCACTTCTCCCGAGCTGAAACCGTCTCCTGTAACGCGTCCCTAACTTGAACGACTGACTGGAATCCGCAAAGGCGGGGGGCAACCCCCGCCTTTTTTTCTTCACGAGACGGCAAGGGCTGCCATCCCGAGCGAAGCGGGGGATCCCGTGCTTGATGGGGAGAGTCCCGCGTCGATGACGGGGTCCTTCGGCGCTACGCGTCTCAGGATGACGGCGAAAGGCTCTTCGCCTCCGCCGGGGCCCCTCTTCATCGGGGTCGGAACCGTTCCTGCCCGCGGCAACGTAGACTCCTTGGAGGAGGATCGCGAGATGAGCACAGGACACGACGACCTGCCGAAGGGTGAAGGGAAGCTTCTGGCCGACCGACGCATCGCTCTCCATCGGGACGAGGGCGGAGTTCTGCACGCCATGAGCAGCGTCTGCCCGCATCGAGGCTGCGACGTCGCGTGGAACGGCGACGAAAAGGTCTGGGACTGCCCTTGCCACGGCTCGCGCTTCGCTCCGGATGGAACCGTCCTTCGCGGGCCCGCGACGCAGCCGCTGCCGCCCGCCGAGATGCCAGCGGAAGCCTGATGACCGAGCACTTCTTCCCGCTCACGGACCGAAAGGAAGTCGCCGAGGGCACGATGGCCTTCTGGTTCGACACGTCCGGCTCCGACTTCGCCTTCGAAGCCGGCCAGAACGCCGACTTCACGTTGATCGATCCGCCGAAGACCGACGCCGAGGGCAACGTGCGGACATTCTCCTTCGCGAGCTCGCCCCACGATCGAGACTCCTTCATGGTCGCGACCCGCATGCGGCCGACCGCCTTCAAGGACAGCCTGCGGACCGTTGCGCTGGGCACGAAGCTCAAGGTCGAGGGCCCCAACGGCAAGATGGTCCTTCACGAGGACCCGAGCAAGCCTGCGGTCCTCTTCGCCGCCGGAATAGGGATCACGCCCTTCCGCGCCATGCTCGAGTGGGCCACGGAAAAGAAGCTCCCGCACCAATTCACGCTCTTCTACTCGAATCGAACCCCGGCCCTGACGGCCTTTCTGGACGATCTCGAGGCGTGGAGCAAGCGCAACCCGAACATCCAGCTCGTTCCCACGATTACCGATTCGACCGACCCGGACTGGCGCTACGAAACCGGCCGAGTCGATGAGGCCATGGTGGCCAGACACGTGCCCGACCTCAAGAGGCCGGTCTACTACCTGGCCGGTCCGCCCGGCATGGTCGAGGCTTTGAAGAAGGTGGTCCTCGACCGTGGGGTCAGCCGCGACAACGTCCGGTTCGAAGAGTTCATCGGCTACTGACCAGTTTCTTCCCCGTTTCCCCGCGGAAGAGGGTCGGGGTGACGGGCTCTTCTCCCTCTCCCGGCGACTCGCTCAGACGATTGTACGTTGCGTACGTTAAGTACCTATCGTACAATTTGCCCATGACCCGACTTCCCGCGAGCAAGGCCCGACAGCAGTTCGCGGATACGCTCAACCGAGTCGTCTATGGCGGCGAACGCATCGTCCTGGCCAGACGGGGACGCGATCTCGCAGCGATCGTCCCGATGGACGATCTCGAGTTGATTCGCGCCCTCGAGGATCGAATCGATCTTCAGAGGGCGAAGAAGGCTCTGAAAGAAAAGGGCAGCGTCCCATGGAAAAAGGTCAAGGCCGAACTCGGCCTTTGATCCGCTCTGGCATTGGCGTACGAGGTTCGCCTCAAGCCCTCCGCAGAACGCGCGCTCCGAAGGTTGCCGGCCCAGATCCGCCCCCGCATCGGGAGTCGCCTGGATGGGCTCGCAAGCAATCCCCGTCCCTCCGGCTGCGAGAAGCTCGGCGGTGTCGATGACCTTTACCGCGTCCGGGTCGGAGACTACCGAGTCGTCTACCAGGTGTC
>JANMPW010000390.1:0-2264 GCA_031370065.1 Acidobacteriota bacterium | reverse complement strand
GTCGCCCGCCGTGAGCTCACGGGGAGCCCGCAGTTCGTTGCGCCGCAAGAGCGCGTGGGCGCGGGCCGAGAGGACCTCGAGGTCGAAGGGCTTTCCGAGATAGTCGTCCGCGCCCTCCGAGAGTCCTTCGATTTCGTCCTCTGGCTGGTCCATGGCCGTGAGCATCAGGATGGAATTCCGGAAGCCGGCGGCGCGCGCCCGGCGACAGACGTCGAGGCCGTCGCCGTCGGGAAGCCTGCGGTCGAGCACCACGAGTGCGTACTCGTGCAGCCCCATCAGCTCTTCGGCGTCGGCGATCCGCGCGGCCTCGTCGCAAGCCAGCCCGGCCCGCGTCAGCGTCCGCACGACGAGCGACCGCAACCGCTCGTCGTCTTCGAGAACCAGGACCCTCATGCTGGGCCGCTAGACTACAACGCGGCGTCGGGTGGGCCCGGGCGGCGCGTCGGCCTCGTCCTACCAGACCAGGTTGAACGTCTTCGTCAGGAAGACCGCCATTTGCGCGCGGGTGACGGAACTCGTCGGGCAGTAGTTGCCGCCGGTGCATCCGCTCGTGATCCCCTCGGCGACGAGCTGCTTGATCCAGTTCGCGTACGTGCTCGGGCATGGGACGTCGGGGAACGGGTTGGACGAGCAGGCGGATGGCGTGTACGCCGACCCGTGCTCGGCCTTCAGGAGGAAGACGGCCATCTGCTGGCGTGTCACGGGATCGAGCGGGCAGTAGTTGCCGCTGCCGCAGCCTCCGGTGATCCCCTCGGTCGCGAGTTCCTCGATCCAGTTGGCGTACTGGCTCGGGCACGGCACGTCCGCGAACGCGCCGGCGCAGGCGGGGGGCGCATAGGCCGCGCCGTGCACGGCTTTCAGGAGGAATACGGCCATCTGCTGGCGCGTCACCGGGTTCGACGGGCAGTAGAGGAGCGGGCTCGGGTTGCAGCCTCCGGTCACGCCCACCTGATAGACCGTTTCGATGTAATGAAAGAACGGGTCCGTGGTCGGCACGTCGGCGAACGTCGCGGGGGACGTTAGGCACGATGCGATGTTGATCTTCGGCAGCATCTTGTCGTTGATGCATCGTGGATGGAAGACCAACGACATGTACGACCAGCCAAAGAGGTGGCAGTAGCTCATGATCGTGCCCTGCCCGGGGCCGGGAGGCGTGGCCGTGCCTGAGAAGCAGCCAACCCCCCCAGCGCCGTAGCACTGGTCCGTCCAGTCCGGGTACGTCGGAGGCCCCATGCAGTGCGTGTGCGGCGATCCGACGTTGTGCCCCATCTCGTGGGCGGAGGCATCCTGGTCCCAGAGCTGGAGCGGATATGTTCCGAAGACCTGCGTGAGTCCGTAGCCGCCGCCCCAATCACTGCCGTTGGGAAAATCGCCCGAACAGAGTACGCCGAGCCAGGCGATGCCGCCGGAGACGGGGTGGCCGCTGAGGTAATGGACGAAGGTCCGGGGGTTGCTCGCGATGGGCTTGTTCACATGCCACCAGTCGCCGAGCTGGTAGAGCTGCGAGAGCGTATCGGGGCCCACGTAAGGATCCGCCGTCGTCCAGACGTGAATCTCGATGACGGTCAGGTGCATGGCGAGGTCGCGGTCGTAGACCACGTTGACGGCTCCGAAGAGGGTCAGAACGTAGGTGGCGAGCGCGTTGGCATCGCTGCCGAAGTGAAGGTAGAGCTGGTTGTCCGTCTCGACGCGAACGGCCGCCTGTTTGAAGCCGGCGGCGTTCGGCAGATTCGCGACGGGGTAGCTCGGGCCCGCCATGGCCGTCAGGGGCGCAGGCAGATCTTCGGCCCCGCAGGTCCACGACGACGAAGCGGCCGAGTTCAAGGGGGAGTCGGCCGAGCGCACGATGTAGCCGCGGTTCGTTTCGTCGGGTCCGACGTATGAGTAACCGGCGCCCGAGTGGACGTACGCCACGAGGCCGTTTCCCGTGATCCCGACGTAGACGCTGGAATCGGGCTCGCCGGCGACAACGCCTTTGAAGTGGCTGACGACGGGGAGCGGCAGGAAGGATTCTCCGTCCTTCCCGGTGATGGAGATGCGCGCATCGGGCGTGGCGACATCGAAACGCCTGAGGACGAGGCGGCCCAATGTGCTCGGCGCGGTGGGAAAGTTGTCCACGGAAATTTGGTCGCTTCCGGCCGCCCGAAGCACCGAAAGCGCGGAGGCGTCGAGCTCGAGCGCCTCCTGACCGGGCGCCGCGAGTTGAGCCGAAACGGCCGCCGAGGAGGCGGGCCTGACGGGGCTCGGGATCGTCGCCGCGGCCG
>JANMPW010000339.1:0-7599 GCA_031370065.1 Acidobacteriota bacterium | reverse complement strand
CACCGAAGGCTCGATCGCCGTGGATCTCGACAACCTCGTCGGCCATCTCCGCCAGGAGGTCGAGCGTCCTCGGGCGGCGGAAGTTCCGGGCCAGCTGGACGCGATTCCACATGTCGGCCTTGGCGTCCTCGGGCACCCCTGGGCCGACGGCCGGCCGTCGACCGAGCAGGCGATCAACCACGGGTCTGCTCCCGGTCGGCGGCGCGAGCGGCGGGCACCGCTTCGTCGGCCGCGACCTCGACCGGTCGCGTCGATGGTTCATCCGGCGTTGGCAGATCCGGAACGACGCGGTCGGCCAGCGACGTCAGGAAGCCGATCGGGTCGAACAGGGACCTCCCGCCCTCGGGGGCCGGTCGCTGCTCACCAGGAACGAGATAGCGCAGGAGATCCGCGATCTCGCCGCGGAGCTCGCGTCGCCCGACCACGCGGTCGACGAATCCATGTTCGAAAAGGAACTCGGAGCGCTGGAAGCCCGGCGGCAGTTCCTGGGCGATGGTCCCGGCGGATACCCGTGCCCCGGCGAATCCGATGAGGGCGTTGGGCTCCGCGATGTTCAAGTCGCCGAGCATCGCGAAGGAAGCGGTCACGCCGCCCGTCGTCGGATCCGCCATCACCGATACGTAAGGGATCCGCGCCTCCGCGAGGCGCGCGAGCGCCGCCGAGATCTTGCCCATCTGCATGAGCGACAGGATGCCCTCCTGCATGCGCGCGCCGCCGGACGTGGAGACGATGATCAGCGGCTTCCTCTCGGCGAGCGAGCGCTCGGCCGCACGCGTGATTTTCTCTCCGACGACCGACCCCATCGATCCGGCCATGAAGAAGAACTCCATCGCGCCGATGACGACCGGAATGCCCCCGAGGCTTCCGGAGCCGACCACGATCGCATCCGAGGGGCCCACGCTGTCCTCGGCGTCGCGCAGCCGGTCCCGGTACTTTTTGGTGTCCCGGAACTTCAGCGGGTCGGACGAGCGCAGGTTCGTATCGAGCTCGACGTATTCCTCACCATCAAAGAGCATCCGCAGCCGCTCGGGCGCCGACAGGCGAAAGTGGAACCCGCACTTCGGGCAGATCTTGAAATTGCGGGCAAGCTCCTTGTTGTAGAGGATCTGGCGGCAGTTGTCGCACTTGACCCAGAGCCCCTCCGGGACTTTGCTCTGTCGCCCCTCCCGGGGTTCCTTGGGCGAACGGTCTTTCTTGAACCACATGAGAAAAGGGGTTGGATCGTAGCAGGATCGGGCCGGAAGTACCGCGCCCGCAGCGCGGAACACATTCCAGGGATTGTAGTTAGAGCTCGAAAGAGCCGGTCGGCAGGACCTCGCTGCGGACCCCGAATCGCGTCCCGTGCCGCTCGAAGGGCGCGCCGTATGCCAGCTCCAGGTTCTCCGGGGTCAGCACCTCGGAGCGGGGACCGCGGGCGATCGTCCGGCCCGCCTTCAGGAGCAGGACGGAGCTCGCCAGCCCCGCCGCAAGCCCGATGTCGTGCGTCACCAGGAGCACCGTCGTCCCGCGCTCGCGGTGGACGCGCCACAGCGTCTCCAGAAACTCGAGCCCATGGCGCGGATCGAGCCCCGCAGTGGGCTCGTCGAGAAGCCAGACCTCGGCCTCCTGGCACAGGGCGCGCGCGAGAAAGACGCGCCGCCGCTCGCCCCCCGAGAGGGCCGACGCGTCGCGCTCGGCGAGCGCCTCGACGTCGCAGGCCCGCATCGCCGCGCGCGCGCGCCGGAAGTCCTCCGGCGTCTCGGCGACGAATCCGTTGCCGTGCGGGGCGCGGCCCTGCAGCACGAGGTCGAGGGAGCGGATCGGAAACACGAGGTCCACGCTCTGCGGAACGTAGGCGATCCGGCGGGCGGTCTGGCGCCGCGGCAGTGTCTCGAGGGCGCGCCCGTCGAACTCGATAGCGCCTCCGGATGGACGCAGCACGCGAGCGAGGATCTTCAGGAAGGTGGACTTGCCGGACCCGTTTTCGCCGAGGACGGCCACGACCTCGCCGGCCGGGATGGAGGCGTCCAGGCCGTCGAGCGCGCGGCTGCCCCCGTAGTGGGCGGTCAGACCGCGGGCCTCGATCAGGCGGGCCGTCATGGTGTCCTCAGCAGAAGCCAGGCAAAGAGCGGCGCGCCGAGAGCCGCCGTGATCGCGCCGATCGGCAGCTCCACCGGCGCGAGGGCCGCCCGGGAAACGGCGTCCGCCACGACCAGCAGCGCCGCCCCCGCCAGGGCCGAAAGCGGGAGCAGTGTGCGCTGGTCGTTGCCAGCGATCGCCCGCACGCCGTGCGGAACCAGCAGTCCGACGAACCCGATCACTCCCGCAAACGCAACCGCCGCGCCCGTCAGGAGGGAGGCCGCGAGGAAGACCACTCGCTTGGTCCGCTCCGTGTCCACGCCGAGGGCCGCCGCGCTCTCCTCGCCCACGGCGAAAAGGTTCAGCCGTCCGGCCGCGGCGAGAAGGACCGCCGCGCCTGCGAACGCGTAGGGCGCCAGCGCCACCACCTTCCCGGGAGTGGCGTTGGCGAGGCTTCCCATCATCCAGAAGAGCATGGTGCGCGAGGCCTCGCCCGAAGCGATCGAGAAGGCCGCCAGCAGCATCGCCGAGAAGAACGCGTTCGCGATCAGGCCTGCCAACAGCAGCCTCTGCAGATCGAGCCGGCCGCCGCGGCGGGCGAGCGCCGCGACGCCGACCGACGCGGCCGCGGCGCCGACGAAGGCCGCGGCCGGCGAGACGAGAGGCGATGCGCCGAGCAGGGCCGCGGTCGCCGCGCCGGCGGCGGCGCCACCCGAGGTTCCGAGCAGAAAGGGGTCCGCGAGGGGGTTCTTCAGGAGCGCCTGCAGCGCGGCTCCCGCAAGCGCGAGGCAGCCCCCGACCAGGGCCGCGAGCGCGATGCGCGGAAGGCGCAGGGCCGCGAGCATCCGCGCCGTCTCCCCCGCCTCGCCGCGGCCCGGCAGGAGGTCCGCGAGCGGCAGGTGCACACCGCCGACCGAGAACGCGATCGCAGCAACGACGACGACGGAGAGCGCTCCGGCGGCGAGCGCCGGGCCGCGCGCGATCGGCTTCACCGAGTCGCTCCGGCAAGCTGCTCGAGGGTGTCGAACACGCGCGGTCCCGGCCGCGTCAGGGCAGCCTCGTCGAGGCGGACCCGTCGGGCGCGCGCGATCGGCCCCCGGGAGAGCGCCCCCGTCGCGAACGCGCGGTCCCACGCGGGCCGCGTCTCAACCGAGTCGGGCGCGACGAGCAGCTCGACCGGCGCCGTGGCGACGTACTCACCCGAAAGGATCGGCCAGCCGCGGCGGTCCCCGACGATGTTGGCGGCGCCCGCCTCCGTGAGCAGGTCGTTGAGAAAGGTCTCCGCGCCGGCCGCCTGCGGCGGATCCGGCCAGACGAGCAGGAGCGCCTGCGGCCGTGGGCGCCCCGCCACCCGCGCGCGCACCGCGGCGCGCCGCCCAGAAAGATCCTCGACCAGGCGCCGGCCCTCCTCGGGCCTCCCGAGCCGCCCGGCCACGATGCGGATGCTCTCGAGCACGGCGTCGAGCGAGCCCGAGGGCGTGACTGTGACGGGCAGCCCCGCGGCCTCGAGCGCGCGCACGCTGCCGCTCGCGTTGCCCTCGGCGACGGCCAGCACAAGATCGGGGCGTAGCGCCGCGACCTTCTCCGGATCGATCTCGAGGCCTCCCACGCGCGGGATCGCCCGCGCCGCCTCGGGATAGTCCGAGTACTCCGAAACGCCCACGAGGCAGCCGCCGGCGCCGAGCGCGAAGACGATCTCCGTCAGGTTCGGAGCCAGCGTGACGACACGGCGCGGGGCCGCGAGCGACTGCGCCGCCGGGCGAGGCTCCGGGCGGCAGCCGAGCGCGAGCCCGGCAGCCGCCAACAATCCAGGAAGGGCCCGGAACAGCGGGGAGCGCAGAGGCCTCGCTCCCCCCGCGACGCGGATCAACCCTGCGATTCGGTCTCTTCGAGCTCGTTGCGGACGCCGAGCCGCTGGCAGGCCGCGTCGTACATCTGCCGGGCCGCCTTCTGCGCCGTCTGCAGCTCGGCCAGCCGGTCCTTCACCTTCGCGAGCTCCTCCTGGATCTCTCCCTCGAGCTCCTGGACCTCGCGCTTTGTCACCCCCAGCGTATTTTCGTAGAACTTCTTCTGATCGTTCGAAAGGGCCATGCCCGTTGACCTCCTCAAGTTGGATTCCTGGTTAAGGCTTCACTTCCACAATGATGGGACGCCACATCTTGACCGGGATGCCGTTCTTCGTCGCGGCTCGGAATTTCGCGGTGCGCATGCCGGCGAGGACCGCCTCGTTGATGGCAGCCTGGGAGAGCCCCTGCTGCAGGCGCGCCTCCGCGGCCTTGCCGTTCTCGTCGACGAGCACGAGGACGACCACCCTCCCCTCCACGCGCTGCTGGCGCGCCATCGGAGGATAGACGATGCGGGGCGGCGCGATGAGCGTGGGCTCGACGACGCCCTCGCCCGGGCCCACGAGATCGCCGCGGCGCAGCTCCGGTTCCCTTTCGGGGGCCGCGGCGGGTTTTGGCGCCTCGACCGTGGGCGGCGGCTCGGTCGGCACGGGCGTCGGGACCGGGACCGCCGTCGGCGGGATCGTCGGCACGGCCGTGGGCTCGGGCGGCGCCGTGGCGGCCGCGACGGGAACCTCGGCAGCATCCGTGCCCGCCTTCTTGCCGGCCACGACCGTCTTCTCGAGCTCCTTGCGTCTGGCCGCGAGCTGCCGCTGCACCTCGGCTTCGACCGCCTTCGGATCGATGCCCCCCGCGGCGGCCGTCGGCACGGGCGCCGCGGACGCGGACACGGGAGCGGGGTTGGCGACCGCCGTCGTCGCGGGTGTCGGGTTCGCGGCCGCGGCCGAGGGGGTCGCCGCCTGCGGCTTCATGAACTTCCAGGCGAGAAATCCGGCCAGCGCCACCGCGGCAACGGCGACGCCAACGACGAGGGGGATCCGGCTCGACTTCTCCCCCTGCGCCGACTTCTCGAGCGAGCCGAAAACCTCGGGCGCCGGCCGCGCCGGCTCCCGGGCGGGGAGCGGGGGCGCCGCAATCGGAGGGGGCTGGCGCGGAGGAGCGGGGGCCGGAGGCGAGGCCGGACGCGTCGCCGCGTCGGTCTTGCGCGAGACGGGAGCCCCCTTCGACTTGCGCTTGCGCGCCGCGGGCTCGGCCTCGTGAACCGCCTGCGCGACCTCCCGGGCCTTCGCCTCGGCCACCGCGCCCTCTTCGGCCTGCAGCCTGTGGAGATAGATCGCGACATCCGCGCTGCCCGAGGCCGGCGTGTAGGAGTAGAGGACGGAATCGAGGTCGCGCAGCAGGTCGGACGCGTTCGCGTAGCGGTCGTCGGGCTCCCGGGCGAGCGCCTTCAAGACGACCGCGTCGAGGTTGTGCGGGACCTCCGGGTTCGCGCGCGAGGGAGGCAAAACCTCGGCGATCCGCACCTTTTCGAGGACGCTGATGTCGGAATCGCCGCGGAAAAGCCGCTCGCCCGTCAGGAGCTCGTGGAGCACGACGCCGAGCGAGAAGAGATCGCTCCGGCGATCGATGGGCTTGCCCCAGGCCTGCTCGGGCGACATGTACTGGATCTTCCCCTTGAGCGCGCCCGACTGGGTCTTCGATGCCTTCGACGCCGCCTTGGCGATGCCGAAGTCGCAGAGCTTGATGTCGCCCTCGTAGGAGATGAGGATGTTCTGCGGCGACACGTCCCGGTGCACGATGTTGAGCCCTTGCCCCTCCGCGTCGCGGCGGCGGTGGGCGTAGTCGAGCGCCGAGGCCACCTTGGAGGCGACGTACACGGCGAGCGGGACAGGTAGCGGCACGCCCGTCTCGCGGCCCGCCTGCTGGATCGCGCGCAGGTCGCGTCCGTCCACGTACTCCATCGCGATGAAGTAGCCGCCCGCCTGGATCTTTCCGAGGTCGTAGATGTGAATGATGTTCGGGTGGTTGAGCTGCGCGGCGAGCTTCGCCTCGTCGGCGAACATCGTCACGAACTCCTCGTCGTCGGCCAGGTGCGGCAGGATCTTCTTGATCGCGACGATCTTCTGGAACCCCTCGACGCCCGTGCGCTTGGCCTTGTAGAGCTCGGCCATGCCGCCGCTGGCGATCCGCTCGAGGATCTCGTATTGGCCGAAACGGTCGGGCCCCGAGGACGAGACCGCGGCCGCCGGCTCCTCGCGCTTGCGCGGCGCGGCCGGCGCCGCCGGCGCAGTGGAGGACGACGCGGGCGTGGCGCCGGCCGGGGCCTTGGGGCGCGGCAACACCATGCCCGATAGCGTGTCCGAGAGGATCCGGTCCACGTCGGTGTCCGAGGAGAGTTTCTGGCGCGGCGGGGGGGCCGGGCCCGCCATCGGAGGCCGCGTCTTGTCGGACGGCGCTGCCGGCCGCGCTGCCCCGGCGGGCCGCGGGCCCATCAGGCCCGAGAGGGTGTCCCGCAGACGCTTGTCCATGTCGCTCTCGGGCGGCGGCGTCCGCGCGGCCGGGGCAGCGGGCGGCGCGGACGCCGTAGCCGCGGGGGCGGGCGAGGGCGCGGGCGCAGTCAGAGGCGGGGCCGCGGTTGGCGGTGCGGCGACCGGAGATTCCCCGGTCAGCTCGTTGAGCACATCCGAGAAAATGTCCGACGAGGTCAGGGGCGACGCGGCTGCGGCGATCTGGGAGGTGTCGATCCGCATCGTCCTTGCGCCCACGTCGGTCGCGCCCACCGCGTCCCGGACGGACGCCATGAAATCCTCGTCGGAAAAGGGCCGCAACAGGATGTCGAAGGCGCCCACCTTCTGAGCATCGGCCTTGCGGTTCGACCCCTTGTAACCGCTCATCATCAAGATGATCGGCGGCGCCGTGGCGCCCCCCTTCTTGCGAATCTCCCGAATGACCTCGGCGCTCGGCAGCCGCGGGAGCATGCCGGACAGGAGGATCAGATCGAATTTCGAGCCCCCAAAGGCCTGGAGCCCGGCCTCGCCGTCATGGGCCTCGGTGAGGGCATGCCCGAGCGGCGTCAGCAGAGTGCGAACGCGCTCAAGGTAGCGCGGCTCGTATTCGATCAAAAGAACCTTCTTCGGCATGAACTGAAACCTATTGTCGCTGGAAACGCCCGGAAATCAAGGAGAACCGGGGATGGAGCCGGGAGACGGAAGAGGGGAGACGGATGACGCAGAGCCCCCCGCCACATCATCTTCCGTCTCCCGTTGACCGGCTTCCGACCCCATATAATCCGCCCGAACAACTGAATGAGGAGTTTTCGATGTCCGGTCACAGCAAATGGAGCACGATCAAGCACAAGAAGGGTGCGGCCGACGCCAAGCGCGGGCGCATCTTCACCAAGATGATCCGAGAGATCACGATGGCGGCCAAGCAGGCCGGCGGCGCACCCGAATCGAACCCGCGCCTGCGCAAAGCGATCGACGACGCGAAAGCCGTCAACATGCCGGCCGACAACATCAAGCGCGCCGTCCAGCGCGGCACGGGCGAGCTGCCCGGCGTCTCGTATGAAGAGATCACCTTCGAGGGCTACGGCCCCGGCGGGACGGCGGTCCTCGTGGAAACGCTCACGGACAACAAGAATCGGACGCTGCCCGAGATCCGGACGATCTTCTCCAAGCACGGCGGCAACCTCGGCGAG
>JANMPW010000338.1:0-2950 GCA_031370065.1 Acidobacteriota bacterium | reverse complement strand
CCTTCGAAGGTCGCGCCGATCGGGCATGACAATCCCCAGACGGGCCCCTTCTACGTGGACGGCGCCGAGCCCGGCGACACGCTCGCGATCCGCATCGAGAAGCTCGAGCCCGCGCGCGATCATGGGATCTCTTCGCTCTTTCCCGGCTTCGGGGCCCTGAACGGGACCGACCGCACGGCGATGCTGCAGCCGGACCTTCCCGAGAGGGTCTGGTTCTACGACGTCGACCGGGTCAAGGGCGTCGCGCGGACGCGTTCTTCCGACGGGAAGCGCGCCTGGGAAGTCCCGCTCGCGCCGTTTCTCGGCTGCCTCGGCGTCTCGCCGCCCAACGGCGAGGCGCGCTCGACGATCGTGCCCGACAACTTCGGCGGGAACATGGACTGTCCCGAGGTCCGCGCGGGCAACACGGTCTACCTCGGCGTGCGTGTGCCGGGGGCGCTCGTCTCATTCGGGGACGGCCACTACGCCATGGGCGACGGAGAGATCATCGGCACGGCGATCGAAGGCGCGCTGAACGTCGAGCTCGTCGTGGACCTGATCAAGCACCGGGAGACCCCGTGGCCGCGCATCGAGAATGCCGAGTGGATGATGTCGCTCGGCGCGGCCCGGCCGCTCGAGGATGCCGCCCGCATCGCATTCAAGGACATGGTGGAGTGGGTCATGGAGAAGACCGGCTTGGATTCGCTCGACGCCTACCAGTTCGTCTCCCAGAACGCGGTCGCGCCGCTTACCGAGATGGTCGACCCCCTCTATACCGTCCTCGTCAAGATCCGGAAGGCCCGCCTGCCGAGATAGCAGGGGGTCAGGTCTGGATTCTTCGGAGTTTCAAGGGCCGGCCCGGAGGCTCGCGACAACTAGTTAGTGATGGCTCGACCGTTGCGCCTCGAGCACGCCGGGGCCCTATGGCATGTCACGTGCCGCGGCAATGAGCGGCGGACGATCTTTCGCGACGACCGGGACCGTAATCTCTTTCTCGCCGTGCTTTCGGAGGCCGTCGAGTTGTTCGCGTGGAGGCTCCACGCCTACGTGCTGATGGGGAATCACTACCACCTGCTGCTCGAGACCCCCGAAGCTAACCTTTCGCGCGGCATGCATCGCATCAACGCGGTCTACTCGCAGAGTTTCAATCGCCGCCATGATCGGGTGGGACACCTGTTGCAGGGTCGTTTCAAGGCCATTCTCGTCGAGAAGGAGCGCCACCTGCTGGAGCTCGTGCGCTACGTGGTGCTCAATCCGGTCCGCGCCGGCCTGGTGCGCAATGCCGGTGACTGGCCCTGGAGCAACTACCTCGCGACCGCCGGCCTCCTGCAGGTGCCGACGTGGCTCGAAACGGAGTGGACGATCTCCCAGTTCGGGGGCGGCGCCGGCGCTCGGTGCGCCTATCGAGAGTTCGTGGGCGCGGGCACCTGCCGACTCGAGCAGCCTTGGAAGAACATCGCTAACCAGCTCTTCCTGGGCAGCGAAGACTTCCGGAGGCGCATACGCGCGATGCGGTTGACCTCCTCCGTGAGCTCGGAAGTGCCGCTCGCCCAGCGCGTTGCGATTCGGCCGGATCTGTCCGACGTCGTTCGCGCGTCCGCCAGCGTGTTGGGAGTCGATGAGTCGGAGGTCCGAAAACAGAGACGCACGCCGCTGCGGCTTGCGGTGGCCTACATCGCCCGCATCGACGCGTTGGCGAGACTGTCCGACCTGGGAGCAACGCTTGACGTTTCTGTCACGTCGGCATCTGAAATCACAGCGTCGGCCAGGCGCCTGAGGAGTCGGGAACCCGAGTTTCGGACCCTCCTTCGCCGCATCCGATCCGAAATCCGAAGAATTCAGACCTGACCCCGTCTTACACTGACCCCATGCTGAAAAGGATACTGATCGGGCTGGGCGTCCTGGTTGTCGTGGCGGCCGGCGCCTTTACGTACATGATCGGCGGGCCGCGCAACGTGATCGGGATGCTGCGCTACGACCAGCGCCAGGAGGGAACCCTCAAGGTCGGTGACCGGGCGCCCGAGGTTAGGCTGCTCGCGCTCGACGGCAAGACGCCCGTGAAGCTCTCGGAGCGGCTCGGCGGCAAGCCGACTGTCCTCGTATTCGGCAGCTTCACCTGACCGCCCTTCCGACGCTCGGTCGAGCGCGTCAAGGCGATCCAGAAGAAGTACGCCGACCGCGTGCAGTTCCTCACGCTCTACATCAAAGAAGCGCACTCCATCGACGAGTGGCAGATGGAATCGAACGTGACGGAGGGCGTCTGTTACCCGCAGCCGACGACGCTCGAGGACCGGGTCCGGATCGCGAACGATTTCGTCAAGCGATTCCACTACGAAATCCCGCTCGTCGTCGACCCGATCGAAAACCCAGCCAACAAAGCCTATGCCGGCTGGCCGGAGCGGTTCTACATCGTCGACGAGCAGGGAACGATCGCTTACAAGGGAAAGCCCGGGCCGTTCGGCTACCACCCCGAGGAGGTCGAGGCATGGCTCGCCAAGCGCTTCCCGGACGTCAGCCCGCCTTCGGGCTCCTGAACTCGTTGCGCCGCTTCCAGAGGTAGACCAGGATCGCGACGTTGACGGCGAGCAGCACGTAGCGCCGGGCGCTATTCGGACGGCGCGCGATCTCCATCAACTCCGGCGGGATGCCGAGCGCCGTCAGAACGATCGTGAAATACGGGGCCCACGGCACCCGCATTGCGAGCAGCGCGCCCTCTGCGGCGAACACGAGGCCGATCAGGACCGACGCCGCCCCGATGGCCTGGACTTGACGGCTCGTCAGTGCCGCGAACACGAACGAAAGGTGCTGAACCAGAACGCTGCGCTCGTTGACCCCGAGAAACTGCGCGATCTCCATCGGCTCCGAGTGATTGGGCAGATGGGCGATCCGCAGGGCGACGGCGCCGAGGAGCAGGAACGCCGCCGCCTTGACGCACTTGAACACGATGATGCCGAGAAAGCCCGGCGAGAGC
>JANMPW010000275.1:0-1772 GCA_031370065.1 Acidobacteriota bacterium | reverse complement strand
CGAAGGTCATCCCGAGCTATCAGGAGAAGATCTTCTTCGAGTGGATGGAGAACATCCGCGACTGGCCGGTGTCCCGCCAGATCTGGTGGGGCCATGCGATCCCGGTGTGGTACTGCCGCGACTGCGAAGAGAACATCGTGCCCGACGAGGATGCCCCCGACCCCACCGTGTGCCCGAAGTGCCGCTCGACCGACGTGCGCCAGGACCCCGACGTGCTCGACACCTGGTTCAGCTCCGCGCTCTGGCCGCACTCGACGCTCGGGTGGCCCGAAAAGACCAAGGACCTCGAGCGCTTCTACCCGGGGAGCGTCCTCGAGACCGGGTACGACATCCTGTTCTATTGGGTTGCCCGGATGATGATGATGGGCCTCGAGAACATGGGCGCCGTTCCGTTCCACGTGGTCTACCTGCATGGCCTCGTGCGGATGGGCAACCACAAGATGAGCAAATCCAAGGGCAACGTGGTGAGCCCGGTCGGGATGATCGAGGAGCACGGCGCGGACGCGCTGCGCTACGCCCTGGTGAACGGCGTGTCGGCCGGCGCGGACAGCGAGTTCTCGGAGGGCAAGCTCGAGAACGGCCGCCGGTTCGTCAACAAGCTCTGGAACATCGGGCGCTTCGCGCTCGCGCAGATCGAGGCCCGCCCCGGGGCGCTCAGCGGCCCGCTGGACGTGTCGCCGGCCGGGTCGCCAGACCTCACGGAGGCGGACCGCTGGATCCTCTCGCGCACCGAAGCGGCCGTCGACGAGCTCACCCGGCTGATCGACCAGTACCAGTTCGGCGAGTACGCGACCGGCCTCCAGCAGTTCGTGTGGTCCGAGCTTGCGGACGTGTACGTCGAGCTCGCGAAGCCGCAGCGCCGTACAGCTGGGTCAGAGGACGCGGCGGTGCGCACCCTCGCCTACGTGTTCGACCGCGTGCTCCGGCTCGCGCACCCGATCATGCCGTTCGTGACCGACACGCTCGCGCTCCAGCTCTGGGAGCACGGCGTGAAGGACGATCCGGCGCCCTCGCTCGTGGTCTCGCGGTGGCCGCAGGCCGGCCCGCGCGACCAGGGCCTCGAGGACCGCTTTGGCCTGGCGATCGAGGTGATCCGCCGGATCCGCGAACGCCGCCAGGACGCCGGCGTCGAGCCCGGTACCGTGGTGCGGGTGTCGCTCGCGGGCGACGCGGACCCGCTCCAGCCGTTCGCGGGCCTCATCGCCTCGCTCGCGGGCGCGGAGGTCGGCTTCGGCGGCGGCGCTGAGGCGCCGACGATGGTGCGGTCGGTCGAGGTCCGGGTGGAGCTGCCGAAGGATGCCGCTGCCGACCGGACCCGGCTCGAGCACGAGCTCGAAGAAGCCGTGAAGCTGCTCGATCACTCGCGCACCCTGCTCGCCTCCGACTTCACGAAACGCGCACCCGCGCCGGTGGTCGAGAAGGCTCGTGCGACGCTGGCTGAGCGTGAAGCGGCGGTCGCATCGCTGCGATCGGAGCTCGCCAAGCTCGGAGCATGAAAGAAGGCGGGGCCTGCGCCCCGCCTTCTCTGTTCATTTCTTGATCGCGTCGCGGGCTATTGGTTGTCCTTCAGGATCTGGTTCACCTTGATCCCGGCATCCTTGAGGGCCTTCTCGATATCAGTCACCTTGCCCGCCGCAACGGCCGTGAGCAGGTCCTCGATGACGGTCCGGATGTCCTGCTGGCCGCGGGCATTGGGCTCAGGGAGGCTCGCGCCGATGAGCTCAAAGGCCTGCTTCCCCTGCGGGTCATCCTTGGCCCACGAATCCTTGAGG
>JANMPW010000261.1:0-1529 GCA_031370065.1 Acidobacteriota bacterium | reverse complement strand
TGCGCCTTCGCCGGCCGCGAGAACGTTCTTGCGGCGTACGGCGAGGCCATTCGAGACGGCTACCTCTTCTACTCGTTCGGCGACGCAATGCTCGTGGCCTGAGACGCGGCCGGCGCGCTCCGATGAGTGTCGAGCCTGCCCCGGAGCGCTCGCGTGTGCTCGGCCGTCGTCCCGCAGCAGCCCCCGACGATGCGGGCGCCGAGGGCGATCCAGTGGCTCGCCTGGGCCGCGTAGTTCCCGGGAGCGAGCTCCTCGGTGAAGCTCCAGCCCGAGCCGTCGGCGGGAATGCCCAAGTTGCCGTAGGCGGCCAGCGGCAGGCCGGGCACGGCGGCGGAAAGACGGACGAGGTCTTCGGCGAGACGCGCGGCGGGAACACAGTTGATTCCCACCGCGTCGGGCGAGAGCGGCACGAGCGCGGCGGCGGCGTCTTCGAGCGTTTCCCCGGAGAGAAGCCTGCCCGCGCCATCCGTGACGAGAGAGACCACGACCGGCACACCTGCCGCATTCGCGGCGCGCACCGCGGCCGCCGCCTCCCGGATCGTGTTGTGCGTTTCCGCCAGGATCAGGTCCACGCCCGCCTCGGCGAGGAAACGCGCCTGCGCCCTGTGCTCCCTCTCGACGGCGTCCTGCTCCGGAACGAGATCCGGCCGATAGCAGTCCTCGAGCGGCGAAAGCGAGCCGGCGACGAAGATTTCGCGGCCCGGCGCGGACGCGGCCTGGTGCGCCAGCCGCACGGCTAAGGCCGAGAGCTCCCCGGCTCGCGCCTCGAGCCCGGCCTTGGCCAGCGTGCGCGCATGCGTGCGGAACGTGTTCGCCGTAATGATCTCGGCACCCGCAGCGACATCGTCCCCGTGGATCGTCCAGACCAGCTCCGGATCGTCGATCAGCGCCCGCGCGCTCCAGAGCGGCAGCGCCGTGTTTGCGTCGCGCCGCTGGAGCTCAGTGCCCATCGCCGCGTCGAGCAGCAGCGGCGGACCGAACCGCAGCCGTTCCAGGAATCGCTTCGAGAGAACGCCCATTAATCGTAGTCTATCCGAGTAAGAATTCTAAAAATATAAGGCCAGAGTCATATCTGGCCTTATAGGATTAGGAAAACAGGCGTGGCAAGCCCCGCCCCTACGACACCTTCGCCTCAGTACGTCTCCAGGTACTTCTGCGTCTCCCAGGGATGCACCTTCGAGATGTACTCAGCCCACTCGCCGCGCTTGGCCTCGAGGAAGTGCGTGAGGATGTGCGCGCCGAGTGCGTCGGTGACGACCTCGTCCTTCTCCAGGTTGTCGAGCGCCTCGGACAGATTGGCCGGGAGCTGGTCGATCCTCAGGCGGCGCTTCTCGCGCTCGCTCATCTTGAAGATGTTGCGGTCCACGGGCTCGCCCGGATCCATGCGGTTCTTCACGCCATCCAGGCCCGAGGCCAGCATGACGGCGAATGCGAGGTACGGGTTGCAGGACGGATCGGGCACGCGAACTTCGATCCGGGTCCCCATGCCGCGGCGGGCGGGGACGCGGACGAGGGGCGAGCGGTTGCGC
>JANMPW010000251.1:0-2602 GCA_031370065.1 Acidobacteriota bacterium | reverse complement strand
ACCTCTTGTCGGGCACGCCCCGGTTCGCCTCCCGGGCCATGATCCGGGAATACAGCCGCAGGTTCCAGCTCGTATCGAGCGAACGGATCCGGGCCGAGCTGGGCTGGACGACGATGGATCTGAAGGCCAGCATCCGAGATACCCTGGAATGGACTCGCCTTCGATTCATCGACACCCATCGAGATCAGGATGGGGCGGCCGGCACAGTCCGGACGCCGGCAAAACGTACTCACGTCGCATGAGCCCCGAGCAGCCCGTGGACAAGGGAGGAGGGGCCGGAGCATGCTCCCTTGGAAGCGGGTTCCTATCGGCTTTGGCGCGATCTTCGTCGGAATCGTGGTACGGGACGGCTGGGAGAACCGTGACGCGGACGCGTGCTAGGCCCAATGCCGGTTAGTTAACCAAGTTCCGTAATCTCTTCAATAGTTTAGCCGTCCGGGTGGCTTGATCGCCCTCGACTTTGCCATTGGTGTTTGCCATTGGCGCTGTGGAGTTGGAGTTTAAGCCGTTTAGCCTTACACTTGTAAGTGTGAAAGATAAGCTTCAAAGATTGGCCGAGCGGAGCCATGAGGCGGCGCGAAACCTGCCGCCCATCGAGGACATCGTGCGCGGTAGCGTCTTCACGCGGCGCCTCCGCTGTGGAAAAGCAACTTGTCACTGCGCTGACGGGGAACCCCATTCCGTTACCTATCTCGCCGTGAGTTTCGCCGGCGGGCGCACGGAGCAAATCTCGCTCCCCTCTGAAGTGGTGCCGCTCGCCCGTCGCTGGGTCGCCAACTATCGGCGGTGGTGGAAGGTCATGGAGACCATTTCCGCGCTCAACCGGGATCGGCTTCGCGAGCAGCGAGTTTCACGTCCGAAGCGGAAACGCGCGGGGCGGGCCCGCGGTCGCTCTTGAGCCAGCTTCTCACGGTCCCGTTAGAAAGAGGTGCCGAGATGAATCTGTCCGAGGCTCTGGTCCGGGTCGGTGATGGATGTGCCGAGGCGAGCTTTGCGCTGTTCGCGGAGACCCTCGATCGCCAGTGGATCCAAGAGGCGCTCGCGAAAACCGGCACGGCGACGATTCGGCGACGCAGGCTCCCTGCCGAGTACGTCGTTTGGATCGTCATCGGTATGGCCCTGTTGCGCGATCGTTCCATCCGGGAGGTCGTTCGCCACCTCGGCCTCGCGCTTCCCGGCGGCGACCATCCAGATGGGGGCCGGACCGTCACCGGAAGCGCCATCGTCCAAGCGCGTGACCGAGTCGGTGATCAGCCTCTCGAAACGCTTTTCAATCTCACAGCGGATACTTGGGCGCCAGACTCGGCTGAGAAATACCGCTGGCATGGCCTCGTTGTCTACGGCGTCGACGGCTCCACCCTGCGCGTCCCGGACACCCCGGAAAACGAGGAGGCCTTTGGAAGGCCCAAAAGCGGCCGCGGCCAAGCTGCCTATCCTCAAGCTCGGATCGTGGCGCTCATGGTTCTACGAAGCCACCTGCTCGCCGGACTCGCCTTGGGAAGCTTCGATCAGTCTGAGGTGACGCTCGCGACTTCACTTTGGAAAAGGCTCCCTGACAACTCCGTCACGATCCTCGATCGAGGTTTTCTCTCATACAGGCTCCTTCTCCAGATCGAACTTGAGGGGGCCAACCGCCACTGGCTCACCCGTGCGAAGAAAAACCTCACGTGGAAGACCGTCGAACAACTCGGGCCAGGCGACTTCCTCGTGGATCTTCCCGTCCACCGCAATCTTCGCCGGGAACATCCCGAACTCCCCGAAGTCCTTCGCGCTCGAGCGATCCACTATCAACGCCCCGGATTCCGTCCAGAAGTGCTTCTCACCTCGCTCCTGGACCCCGTGGCCTATCCTGCGGCCGAGGTCGCCACTCTCTACCACGAACGTTGGGAACTCGAGATCGGCTTCGATGAAGTGAAGACTCACACCCTCGAGCGCGAAGAAGCCCTTCGCAGCCGAGCCCCGGAGCGCGTGCGCCAAGAAATCTGGGGGCTGGTGATCGGCTACAACCTCGTGCGGCTTGAAATGCAGCGCGTTGCAGTCGATGCGGGAGTCGCACCCACCCGCATCAGCTACCGTCACGCTCTTCTGCTCGTCCGAAACCTCTGGGTGACCGCATGGATCGCAGCTCCCGGTGTCCTCCCCAAGAGACTCGATACCATGAAACGGGAGATGGCTCTCCTGATCCTCCCGCCGCGAAGAACGCGAGCGTTCCCTCGAGCTGTCAAGATCAAGATGAGCAACTACCCTCTCAAACGATCCCCACGAAAAACACGATCGACTAACTAACCGGCATTGGGAGTAGGGGCGTCCTCCGTAGAGGACGCTGATGGTTGCAACCGTGGAAATCGGGCCTTCCTACGGGGGCCGCACCCAGGCAATGACCGATGTCCACCGCTCCAACCACCCTACTACTGCTACTGACAGATCCTGATTTGCCCACACGAAGCGACGAAGAACCTTCTTTTTGCCCACCGGTTAGCTCTACGTTGGACTTCATATGAAAACACCTCGCATATGCGTTCAGGCTGAGGAGCTGACCCAGGCCCTCGAGACGTCTGACTCCGAGTTCGAGTGGGTGCTCGACCTCCGTTCTGGAGAAGTC
>JANMPW010000249.1:0-3422 GCA_031370065.1 Acidobacteriota bacterium | reverse complement strand
CGGTTCGCACCTCGGTCGCCATCGCAGGGGCGAATATACCAAGGGTCAGGTTAGAAGAGCTTTGCCAGACCCCACAGCTCCAGGGCCGCGAGGCCCAGGGTGACGACGAGGAACACGACCGCTTTCAGGTCCGGCCTCGGGTGCGAATGCAACTCTTCCATGGCCACGCTCTTTATGGGAAGCAGAACTCATGCCATCCACTGGACTTACGAAGCAGACAGCCGAAACGTTTACCCCCCGGCCTTGTTATGCTCTTCAGCCCATGACCTTGGCCGAGAGGATCCCGTCTTTTCCGTCACTTCGGGTGCGCCCGGCCGCCCCGGACATCTCGTCGATAGACCCGCGGCTCGACCTCGAGGCGGAGATCCGTGTCCTCAAGAGACAAAAAAATGCAGTGCTTCTGGCCCACTACTACCAAGAAGAGGCCATCCAGGACCTCGCGGACTTCGTCGGCGACTCCCTCGATCTGGCCCGCCGGGCGCAGGCGAGCGAAGCGTCCCTCATCGCCTTCGCCGGAGTCCGCTTCATGGCCGAGACCGCCAAGATCTTGAATCCGACCCGGAAAGTCGTATTACCAGACTACGAGGCCGGCTGCTCGCTGGAGGACTCCTGTCCGCCCGACGCCTTCCGGGCCTGGCGCGAGGAACACCCCGGAGCCGTTTCCCTGACCTACATCAACTGTTCGGCCGCGGTGAAGTCGCTGTCGGATATCATCGTCACCTCTTCGAACTCCGAGAAGATCGTCCGCTCCGTGCCGCTGGACAGGGAGATCCTCTTCGCTCCCGACCGGCACCTCGGGGCGTTCCTGTCGAAGACGCTCCAGCGCCCGATGACGATCTGGCCGGGCGCCTGCATCGTGCACGAGCAGTTTTCCGAGCGCGAGATCGTCCGGCTGAAGGTCAAACACCCCGACGCGAAGCTCGCCGCCCACCCCGAGTGCCCCGAGCCGATCCTCGCGCACGCCGACCACGTCGGCTCGACGCGCTCGATCCTGAACTACGTCACGACGGCGCCGGGCAAGACGTTCCTCATTGCGACCGAGGAAGGGATCATCCACCAGATGAAAAAGCTCGCACCCGATCGCGAGTTCATCCCGGTCCCTCCCGACAACGGCTGCCGCTGCAACGAATGCCCGTTCATGAAGTTGAACACCCTCGAAAAGCTCTACCTCTGCCTGCGCGACGAGCGGCCGGAGATCGTGCTGCCCGAAGATATGCGCCTGGCGGCGGAAAAGCCGCTGCTGCGCATGCTCGAGCTGTCGTGAGCGAGCCGACGCCGGGTATGACCTGTTATACTTCCTCCCATGAAGACGGCCATTTCGATACCGGATCCTCTGTTTGAGGAGGCGGAGCGAGTCGCCCGCACCCTCAAGATTTCGCGGAGCCGGCTCTACGCGTCCGCAATCGAGTCATACGTCCGGAAGCACCGGCCCTCGGAAATCACGAAAAGCCTGAATCGAGTCTACGGAAAGAAGCGAAATCGACCGCATCCCGCCCTTGACGCCCTGGCCATGGAGGTCCTCGGACGCAGCGAGTGGTGATCCGGCGCGGCCAGATCTGGTGGGCGAGCCTCGGCCCGCCTTTCGGCTCCGAGGCAGGGCTTCGGAGGCCCGTCCTCATCGTCCAGTCCGACGACTTCAACGAAAGCAAGATCGGAACGGTCATCGTCGCGCCCGTGACTTCAAATGTCGGCCTGGCGCAGGCAAAGGGCAACGTTTTTCTTTCCCGTCGCACCTCCGGGCTCCAAAGGCCTTCCGCCGTCAACGTCGCACTGCTCGTCGCCGTGGACCGCTCTCGCCTCACCGAGCACGTCTCGAACCTGCCCCCGGAGACGGTTCGCGAGGTCGAGGAAGGGCTTCGCCTGGTGCTGGCGCTCTAGCCGGGCCGGCGCTCGACCAGCCGACTTCGCGTATTCTCACGTGTCCATGGAACGGCTCTCTGCCGAGGCCCTCGACTCACTCCTGCGCACCTTCATGTCCGAGGACGTGGGCCGCCGGGACGTGACGACGGAGTCCACCGTCCCGGCCGGCACGCGGACGCGGGGCGAGCTCGTCGCGAAGTCCGAGTGCGTCGTCTCCGGATTGCCGGTGGCGCGGCGGGTGTTCGAGCTGCTGGATCCGGATCTCGCCTGGGAGGAGGCCGCCGTGGCCGGTGCGAGAGTCGCCCCCGCGACGCCGCTCGTCTTCCTCTCGGGCCGAGCGCGCGCCATCCTGACGGCCGAGCGCGTAGCGCTCAATCTCCTGCAGCGCATGTGCGGCATCGCGACCGCGACGCGCCGGTTCGTCGAGGCGGTCGCCGGCACCGGCTGCCGGGTCCTCGACACGCGCAAGACCGCGCCGGGCCTGCGCCCCTTCGACCGGCAGGCCGTGCGCGACGGAGGCGGCGTGAACCACCGGTACGATCTGACGGAGATGGTCCTCATCAAGGACAACCATCGCAGGCTCGCGGGCGGCGTCGCGCGCGCGGTCGCGGCCGCCCGTTCGGGCACGTCGGCAACGCCCATCGAGATCGAAGTCGAGGTCGAATCCGAGGCCGAGCTCTCGGAAGCGATCGCGGCCGGCGCCGACCGGATCCTGATCGACAACCAGTCTCCCGAGACCGTCGCGCGCTGGTGCGCGATCGCGCGGCAGGCGAAGATGCCTCCCTTTCTCGAAGCCTCTGGGAACATGCGCCTCGACACGGTGCGTGCCTATGCGCTCGCCGGCGCGGACGCCGTCTCCGTCGGCGCGCTCACGCACTCGGTCGCGGCCGCCGACGTTTCGCTCGAGCTTTTCCGCGTATGAGCACGGAGTCCACCGACGTCCTCATTCTCGGCACGGGAGTGGCCGGCTGCGCGGCGGCGCTCGCCGCCGCGCGCGAGGGCGCATCGGTCACGCTCGTGACGCGGGCCGACGAGGCACGCGAGTCGAACACCTACTACGCCCAGGGCGGCATCGTCGCCCGGCCGCCGGGCGACACGCCCGAGCAGCTCGCCGCCGACATCGCGCGCGCGGGCGACGGGCTCTGCTCGCCCGAAGCGGTCGCGCTCATTTCCCGCGAGGGCCCGGACCTCGTCCAGTCGCTGCTCGTCGAGGAGCTTGCCGTGCCCTTCGACCGCGACGGGGCAGGCTTCCACTGGACGCTCGAGGGGGCGCACTCGGTGCCCCGGGTCCTGCATGTCAAGGACGCGACGGGCGCTCCCATCGAGCGCGCGCTGCTCGAGGCGTGCCGCAAGGAGAAGAACGTCCGCTGGCTGCTCCAGTCGACGGCGGTGGATCTGCTCACGCTCTCGCACGACTCGACCGATCCCGCCGACCGGTACCACGCGCCGGCCGTCATCGGCGCGCACCTACTCTCGCGCGGCGACGACGGCGTCACGCCGCACCTCGCGCGCGAGACGATCCTCGCGACGGGCGGCCTCGGCCAGGTCTACCTGCACACGAC
>JANMPW010000186.1:0-1503 GCA_031370065.1 Acidobacteriota bacterium | reverse complement strand
GCCCCGCCGCGCGAGTGCAGCCCGAACTCCTCGCGGAGACGGCCGCCGACGCCGTCTACGCCAACGCGGAGATCGGCCCGTACCCGGAAGAGCGCGACCGCGAGGCGGCCGCAGCGGTCGAGGCCGCTGGCGGCAAGTTCCGGATCTTCGACGACGAGCTGCTCGTGTCTCCCGGCGCCGTCTCCACGGACACGGGCGATCCCTACACGGTCTACACGCCGTTCTCGAAGAAGTGGACGGCGGCGGAAAAGCACGATCCCTGGCCCACGCCCGCCGCGCTCGCGACCCCGGAGCTTTCGAGCGTGCCGCTCTCGAAAGTCGGCGCGTGGCGGAGCCTCGAGCCGGACCCCGCATCCCCGAGGGGTGGAGAAACCGCTGCGCAGGCCCTCCTCGCCTGTTTTTTCGCAACCGCAGCCGAGCGCTACACCGAGGACCGCAACCGCCCCGACCGCGCGGGAACGTCTCGCTTGTCGCCGCACCTGCACTTCGGCACGATCTCCGCACGCACCATCCACGCCGCGGCGGAGGCGGCGTGGAAACAGGCGGCGCCGCCGGAACGCGGGTGCATCCGGAAGTACATCCTCGAGCTCGCGTGGCGCGAGTTCTACCATCACGTACTGTTCCACTTTCCGCGCGTCGCAACGGAGAGTTTCCGCCCCGAGTTCGACCGCCTGGAGTGGAGGAGCAATTCCGCAGCGCTCGAGGCTTGGAAGAGCGGCCTCACGGGTTTTCCGCTCGTGGACGCGGCGATGCGAGAACTGAAGACGACGCATTGGATGCACAACCGGGCGCGCATGGTCGCCGCCTCGTTCCTGACCAAGGACCTCCACATCCACTGGCGAGAAGGCGAGCGCTGGTTCGAGCACGAACTCGCCGACGCCGACCTCGCCAACAATAACGGCGGGTGGCAATGGGCCGCGGGATGCGGCACGGACGCGGCGCCCTACTTTCGAATCTTCAACCCCGTGCTCCAGTCGCGCAAGTTCGACCCGGAAGGCCTCTACATCCGTCGCTTCGTTCCGGAGCTCTCCCGTGTCCCGAACGAAAGGATCCACGAGCCCTGGACCATGACGCCCGACGAGCAGAGGACCTCACGCTGCATCGTCGGTTCCGACTACCCCGCACCGATCGTGGATCACGGCCGCGAGAAGGCGGTCGCGCTCGAGCTTTTCGCGGCGATGAGGAAGTAGCCCAAAAAAAAGGCGGCCCCGACTTATTTGTGTCGGGGCCGGGAAGGAAGGTATCGCGTGCTGGACCTAACAACGGGGGGCCCGGCGGGATTATTTCCGGGTCGAGATGTCTGCAGAATAAAGACTTATTCGTTCAGGATCTCGAAGCCCGCGGCTCCGACACCCTCGTCCGGGACGAGCTCCAGGCGCACTCCGAGCGCCCCCTCCGCGTCGGCGAGCAGCGTCGGGTCGTCCTCGACGACGAGCTGCGCGACGGCCGGCCGCACGCGCACGCGCACGGTCTCGCCCACCGCGAAGAGATGGGGCGGCGACA
>JANMPW010000182.1:0-3464 GCA_031370065.1 Acidobacteriota bacterium | reverse complement strand
GTTGCCCGACCGATGGATCGACGGCCAGATGCGCCGCGCTCTCCGGATGCCCCACGGCCCCTGAGCGCGACGGCCGGCCCATCCGGGCAGCAGCTCACAGCACAGGATAGGATTCCCGTAAATGTCGCGCCCGGTCGAGGTCCTCGAGCGCATTGCCCGGAGTGGAGAGGCTGTTTTCGCCTTCGACGGAAACGACCTCATCATTCTCTGGAACAAGGCGTGCGAGCGCCTGCTCGGCCGCCCCGCCTACCAGGTCCTCGGCCGCCGTTGCTACGACGTCCTCTGCGGCCGAGACGTGTACGGCAACCGCTACTGCTGCAACTCCTGCCCCGTCACGTCCCAGGCGCGCGGGCACCCGGAAGAGGAGCTCCACACCTTCCTGATGGACGTCCCCGTCGCGGGCGGCGCGACCCGCCGGGTCTCCGTGAGGGCGTTCGCGATTTCCGGCGGGCACCCCTCGCTCGCGACGATCGTTCACATCCTCCGGGATCCGGAGGCTCAGCCCTCCGCACTCGAGCGAGAGCTCGCGGACGCGGTCGAAGAGGGCCCCTCTCCCCGCCCGCCCCTGCGAACCGCCGCCGGGGAAGTGGCTTCGCTCACCGACCGCGAGCAGGAGATCCTGCGAAAGATGGCGCAGGGCCTGACGACCGCCGCGATCGCCGCGGAGCTCTTCATCTCCCCCGTCACGGTGCGCAACCACATTGCGAAGATCCTCTCGAAGCTGGACGTGCACACGAAGCTCGCCGCGGTGGCGTTTGCCTATCAGAACGGCCTGGTCGGACCCGATTCCCGGGCCCTGCCCGCGCTTCCGGCGTTGCCCGTGGAGAACGCCCGCACCTCACAGGCCGCCCCGTCTCCAAAGGGCTCCGCCCGGTCGAAGTCCTCCGCGAAACCGTCCTCCCGGTCGCGCTGAGGCCGCTCCTTCACTCGGCGCGCAACGCCTCCAGGGGATCGAGCACCGGGCGTTGCCGGGGCCGCTTTCACGCCGGCTACCGGGCCGGCGTGGAGCCCGAGGAGCCGGCGGGCCGCGCCTTGGGGACGACGCGCTTCTTCTTCTTCGTCGTCTTGCCCGACGAGCGCTCCTTCTCGAGGAGCGCGGCCGGGTAGAGCTCCTCCCGCCGGTTCACGTACAGGGCCTTGCGCTTGCGCTGTTCTCTCATGGCAATTCCATATCTACCGTCCGCGCACGGTGAGCACCGGGCAGGACGCGATGGCGACGACCCGGGCCGCCACGCTGCCCACGAAGAACCGGGCCACCCCGGTCCGCCCGTGTGTGCCGACCACGATCATGTCCGCGTGGTGGGCGCGCGCCGCCTTGACGATCGATTCGTGCGCGACGCCCTTGAGCAGCAGCGCCCTGCCCCGAAGCCCCAACTTACGGACGCGCGCGAGCATGGACCGCAGCCGCTTCTGCGCGTCGGTGCGGATCGCAAGCTCCATCTCTTCGTAGATGCGGGGCAGAACGTAACCGTCCGGCGATATCGGCCCGGGCTGCGGGGCCACGTGAACGATCCACAGCGCGGCCTCGTTGGCGAGCGCCATCTCCGTGGCACGGCGAAACGCCGGCCGCGACGCCGCCGAGAAGTCTGTGGCCACGAGAATGTTTCGAAGGGGTTTCATGGTCGCCTCCTATGAGCCCTGGATGTCCTGCCGGACGAAATCCGACTCGGTCAGGATGCCGACGAAGGGTCGCCCCCGCCGGTGGTGCCCGTAGGGCGCCTCGACCCAGACCTGGCAGCGCTGGATCTCGTCCGAGTCGCGCTCGAGGCGCAGGGCACCGAGGCGGACCTTCTCCTCGACCTCGGCGGCGTTCTCGACGCCGCGAACGTTGATTTGCGGCTGGATGTTCATATCTCGAGTCTCGTCCCTTCCGGATACCGTCGGATTAGTGCAAACGCATCAATTGTTCGGGCCATCGTGAACTTCGTCCGGGCTTCCGGCTTGCTTCGCAGGGAACTGATGTCTTTGAATCATCTTCTTCGGCTCGAGGGCGTTAGAGGATGAGAGGGTGATGACTTCCCCCCGCTCCGGCGAACGTCTGTGGGCGATCGTCCTGGCCGGTGGGGAAGGTACGCGGCTGCGCCCGCTCGTCGAGCGGATCCATGCGGACGGGCGGCCGAAGCAATTCGCGGTCCTCGTGGGGTCGCGTTCGCTGCTGCGGCAGACGCTCGACCGGGTGGCGCTGGCGGTGCCGCCCGACCGCACGGTGGTCGTCACGACGAAGGCGCACGCGCCCTTCTTTGCGTCCGAGTTTTCGGGACCGGGATCCGCGAAGATCCTCGAGCAGACGCACGATCGCGGCACGGCGGCCGGCATCCTTCTGCCCGCCCACTGGATCTCGTGGCGCGATCCCCGGGCGACCGTCGCCGTGTTCCCGTCGGACCACTTCGTGGCGGACGACGCCGCGTTCATGCGCCACGTCGCCTCCCTCGGGGCGGTCGTCGAGCGCCATCCGAACCGCATCGTTCTCGTCGCCGCGGCGCCGGACTCGGCCGAGACCGGGTATGGCTGGATCGAGCCCGGCATCGATCTCGAAAGGGCGGCAGCCGGCGACATCCGTACGGTCGACCGCTTCGTCGAAAAGCCCTCGCCCGAGGCGGCGCGCGCCTGTTTCGAGCGGGGCGGCCTCTGGAACACCTTCGTCATGGTGGCGAAAGTCTCCGCGATCCTCGAGGCCGCCAGGCACACCCTGCCGGAGCTGCACGAGCGCCTGAGCCGGATCCAGCCCTTCGCCGGAACCGGAGGCGAGGCCCGGGCCATCGAACGTGCTTACGCTCTGGCGCCCATCGCGAACTTCTCGCAGTCCGTTCTCGCGTCCTCGCCCGACCGGCTCGCCGTCTCGCAGCTTCCCCCGGTCAGCTGGAGCGACTGGGGCACGCCGGAGCGCGTCATCGCGACGCTGCGCCACGAAGGCATCGCGCCGGGGTGGCTCCGGGAGCTTGCGTCAACGGCATGAAGCGGCTCGCGCTCAGCGCCTAGCCGCGTAGAGCCGTTCCGCGTCCTCCGCGCGGCAGAGCGCCGTTGCCGGATTCATGACCGACGCGGCCGCCGCCGCGACCCCGTAGCGCACGGCCTCCTGGACGTCGCCGGCTCGGGCAGCGCGCTCCGGGTCACAGCTGGCGCCGAGGGGCGCATTTCCGCCCCGGCCGTGCCCGTGATTAGCATCCGGCCGAGCTCGACCAGGCGCGCCTCGTCGGGGGCTTCCATGAGGTCCTGGAATCCTTCAGGCTCGGCTTCAGCAAGAAGAGCCCGCCGACTCTTCGATCGCCGCGTTGAGGGTGAGGGTCACGACCGCGGGCACGGCGCCGATCCTGCCGCCGACGCCCCCGCCATCCGTTCGAACGCCTGAAATGTTAAAAAGAGAACCTCTGGAGGGCATGATGCAGCCGGATCATCAGAAGAGCGCCGCATCCCGGGATTCAGCGGGAACGCCCGAGGACTACCCGGCGCACGAAGCGTCGGAC
>JANMPW010000164.1:0-2266 GCA_031370065.1 Acidobacteriota bacterium | reverse complement strand
GCCCCGCCGGGACTGCGCAGCTCGTACCAGCGAACGCCCACCACCTGGCTGCGCTTGGTGCCGCTCACCTTGACCGAATGGTTCACCACGAGCGTCTCGTAGGTGCCGAAGTTGCGGTAAGCGAGTCGGTACATGAGCCGGTCCGCCAGCGAATCGAGCTTTTGAGAAACGTTGTTTTGCTGGATGCAGGCGCCGCCGCCGCAGGCAGCGGTGAAGGACGCCACCGGAATCGCCGTCGGCCCGGTCAACGTCGTGTTGGCCGAATTTGACCAGTCCACGTGAAACTTCCAGAGGTTTAGCTTGTTCGTCCCGAAGTTCACCATGTAGTTCGGCGCGCCAGCGGGCGGCGCGGCCGAGCTGTCGAGGTCGGACGGAAGGACGCCGCCGTAGGAGGTGGAAAGCTGGAAGCACTGCTGGGTGGCCGCGGCGCCCACCAGCATCTGGGCGCGGTCCCAGGCGCAGAGCTTTGCCCCCTGGAAGGTGCTCGTGAACATGTTGTACGTGACGTAGTAGCCGTCGGGCCAGATGCCGACTTTCGGATAGTCGTTGAAGGTGGAATTGCCGTACGAGAAGGAGTAGCGGTTGTAGGTGCCCGTCGCGTCGCTCGTCGTCGAAACGGCCACGCACTGGGTGTAAGGCAAGGTCGAGACGGAGAACTGCGTCATCACCCAGCGGTGCGCGGCCTTGTCCCACTGGACGATGGGATCGCCATCGTTGTTCGCCTGGCAGCCTCCGCCAAATCCGGCCCAGAGCGTGTTTCCGGCTTTGGGAAACGTGGGCGCCATCGCCCCTGTCACCTTGTCGTAGACGGCGAAATCCTCGTTGACCCACTGGACGTACTGGGTGTCGCCGACCGCCCCGTTCGTGTCCGGCGGCGCGGCATTCGGCGTGTAGCCGCCCCCGACGCCGAGGCCGTCGAACGAAATGCCCGCGATCGCGGGGACGAGCACGTTGGCCGACGTCTGAGCGACCGGGTCCGCCTGCTCGGCGGCAAGACCCGAGCCGAGCGGCACCGGGATCGGGCGCGGCTTCTCGTGTGCCGCAACGAACATCGGCAGGATGGAGGGCATGTCTCGCAGGGGCGGGGAAGTGTCGTGGTGAACGGCGTACGAAACTTCGGGTCGGGTCAGGCGCTGGACACCTTGGCCGGATGCGTGAGAGACACCCAAAACGAGCAAGACAGATGCGAGCCCCAGGAAACGTCTCATCAGGACCTCCGTTCGGTAAGAAAACGAAACCGCCCCACAAGGTAAACCTGTTCCGGGCCACCGTCAACGCCGAAAAAGAGGGGGTCTCAGTACCCCTTCAGAAGCGAAGTCTCGGGCCGCTTGTACCGCTTTTCCGATCCGTTCCGGCTCTTGATGACGAGCTGGCCGTTCTCGAGGTGGAAGGGATACTCGCCCGGCGGCTGGGCCTGCATCTCGACTCTGAGCGTGTCGCCCGAGATCGAGTAGCGGCCCCGCAGCGTGACCACCGGAAGCCGGTTGTACATGCGGTCGCGCGTGAACTCGCGGTACGTCGTCAGCATCTCGAGGAACAGCGAGCACCACTGCCCGAGCAGCGGCGAGCCGGACCGTGGCGCCGCGCCGACCCTCTCGGACCAATTTTCGCCGGTGGCCTCGTCGCCCTTCTCGAGGAAACGGCCGGTTCCTTCGAATTCGATCTGCGTCTCGACTTCGGAGACCTTCCCGGTCGCCGGGTCCTTCCAAAACGTGCGCAGCCGATCGCCCTCCACCCTGTAGGCCGCATCCGCCATCGAGACGGAGATCTGGGTCACGCGCCCGTCCGGGTAGAACTCGAGGATGTTGCCCACCCCCTCCTGCGTGCGCTCCGCGGACTCCCACTGGCCGAGGATCGCGGCCTCGGGCGCAGGAGTCGGGGTCGGCTTCGCGATCAGGGCGAGGGCGAGGGCGCAGACGAGAAGCATCGGTGGCGTTCCTTTCCGGCAGCGGCCGTAACGGTCCCGAGGGAGGCGAGAACATACCCGACCCGTCCCGGAATGTCACCGCGAGCCGCCGGACCGTGACACCGTGCGTCCGGTGACCGGGGTCACCACATGCAACTGCCTGTCTGGCCTAACCTTCCATCGGGCCCGCCTGTGGCTCCAGTCTTGCGAATGCCCGGGGGTGACGGGAGAGGTCTCTAATTTGGTTGTCTTCTTCCAGGGGAGGCGAAACATGACTCGACGCACTTTCAAGACGCTTCTGATCGGGCTCGTGGCCCTGGCTGCCGCTCTCGCGGCGGCCGCGGCGACGATCCCGAGCCC
>JANMPW010000266.1:0-6591 GCA_031370065.1 Acidobacteriota bacterium | reverse complement strand
GATTGGCACCGTCGCGCAGCTCCAGGCCGAGATTGCCCGCCTCCAGATGATGGGCGTTGACGCGGTCTTCCAGTTCGGCTCCGACCAGGACCGGCGCAACGCGAGCGAGGTCATCGGCGGCGCGTATCAGGGCGGCCTGGGACTGCCCGACCGCGACTACTACACGAAGACCGACGAGGCGTCGAAGAAGACCCGCGAACAGTACGTCGCGCATGTCCAGAAGATGTTTGCCCTCATGGGCGACGATCCCGCGAAGGCCGCCGAGAACGCGAAGACCGTGATGGCACTCGAGACGCGCATGGCGCAAGCCTCGATGACCAACGTCGAGCAGCGCGATCCGGACAAGACTTACAACCGCAAGAGCCTCGCCGAGCTCGCCCTGCTCATGCCGAACTTCTCCTGGACCGCGTACCTGAAGCAGCTCGGGGCGCCTCCGGTCGCCGCCGTCAATGTCGGCATGCCGAAATACTTCGAGGCCGTCAACAAGGAGCTCCTCGCGACCCCGCTGCCGCAGTGGAAGACCTATCTGCGCTGGCACCTCGTGCATACCGCGGCGCCGAGCCTCTCGAAGAAGTTCGTGGACGAAAGCTTCGCCTTTTACGGCCAGACCCTGCAGGGCACGCCGGAGAACGAGGTGCGCTGGAAGCGCTGCGTGTCGTCCACGGACAACGCGATCGGCTTCGCCCTCGGCAAGGCTTACGTCCGCGACTATTTCCCGCCGGACGCCAAGGCCCGCGCGGACGCGATGGTCAAGAACCTCATCGAGGCGCTGCACGCGGACCTGGCGACGCTGCCCTGGATGGGCGAGGCGACGCGCAAGGCCGCGATCGAAAAGCTCGACGCTTTCACGCCGAAGATCGGCTACCCGGACAAGTGGCGCGACTACTCGGCGCTCACGGTCGATCGCGGTCCCTACATCCTCAACCTGCAGCGCGCCAACCAGTTCGAGTTCCAGCGCGATCTCGCCAAGATCGGAAAGCCGGTCGACCGGCTGGAATGGGGCATGACGCCGCCAACGGTCAACGCCTACTACAACCCGCAGAAAAACGAGATCGTCTTCCCGGCCGGCATTCTGCAGCCGCCCTTCTTCGACGCGAAGGCGGACGACGCGGTCAACTACGGGGCGATGGGCGCCGTGATCGGCCACGAGATGACGCACGGCTTCGACGACCAGGGCCGCAAGTTCGACGCCCGGGGCAATATGCGTGAGTGGTGGACGCCCGAGGACCTGAAGAACTACGAGAAGCGCGCCACGTGCGTCGAAGACCAGTACAACTCCTACGTCTTCGACGGCCAGCACGTCACCGGGAAGCTCGTGCTGGGCGAGGCAATCGCGGACCTCGGAGGGCTTGGCATCGCGTACCGCGCGTACCAGACGACGCTCGCGGGCAAGCCGACTCCGGCGCCAATCGCCGGCCTGACGAACGACCAGCGCTTCTTCCTCGCATGGGCGCGCGTCTGGGCGGCCAACATCCGGCCGGAGCTTTCGAAGCTCCTGATGAACACGAACCCGCATCCGCTGTCGCAGTTCCGCGCCATCGGGCCGCCCTCGACTCTGCCCGACTTCGCAAAGGCATTCAGCTGCAAACCGGGCGAACCCATGGTCCGCAAGGACCTCTGCCAGATCTGGTAGGGATCCCGACTCCGAAGGGGCTTTTCAGGTTTCAAGTTGGGAGGGTCGATGCACAGGCGATGCGCTGCAATCGGAATCGCGCTCCTTGCAACGGCGGTTTCTGCCCTCGCCGCCGACGCCGCCGCCGACAAGTGGACTCCCCTCGAGATGTTGAAATATCGGCCCGTCTCCGACGTCCAGGTGTCGCCGGACGGCAAGCGCGTGGCGTTCGTCGTGCGCGAGACGGTCATGGAAAGCGACAAGAGCGAGTACCGCACGCAGATCTGGCTCGCGTCCTCGGATGGCAGAGACTCCCGGCAGGTCACGTTCGCGGAGCAGGCCTCCGGCCGGCCGCGCTGGTCGCCGGAGGGCAAGTGGCTCGCGCTCATCTCCAAGCGCGGCGACAAGAACGCGAACGTGTGGCTTCTGCCGACCGGAGGCGGCGAGGCCTGGCGGCTCACGACTATGAAGTCGGACGTCGCGCAGACGGCCTGGTCGCCCGACGGAAAGTCGCTCGCCTTCATCGCACCCGAGCCCGCGCCCGAGGACAAGGAGCGGCGCGACAAGGAGAGGGACGACGCGCGGGTCGTGGACCAGGACGACCGGCCCGGGCGCCTGTGGGTGATCAGCGTGCCGGCGGAGGCTGGCGGCGCGCGCGAGGCGCGGCAACTCATGTCCCTCAACTTCTCCGTCGGCGGAGTGCCGGAAAGCGGCGCGGGCGAAGCACTCGACTGGTCGCCCGACGGAAAGACGATCGCCTTCTCCCACACGGCGCGCCCGGTCGCGAACGAATGGCCGAGCTCGGACGTCTCCCTGGTCGACGTGTCGACCGGCGCGGTGCGGCCGTTCGCTCACACCGGGGCGGCGGAAACAACGCCCCGCTACTCGCCCGACGGCCAGTGGATCGCATGCGTCGTCACCGACGATCCGCCCCGCTGGGCGCACCGGCGATTCCTCCGCATCGCGCCGGCCGGCGGCGGCCCGGGCCGCGACCTGCCGCACTCGTTCGATGACTCGCCGGACCTCGCGGGCTGGTCGGCCGACGGGCAGACGCTCTACTTCACGGAGGCGAAGGGCGTCTACGATTTCGTTTACGCGCAGAACATGCGGACGGGCGCGATCGATGCGCTGACCGAGACGGGCAAAGTCTCGAGCGGAGCCAACCTGAACGCGCGCGGCACGTGGCTCGGCTTCGTCCGCCAGACGCCGACGGATCCGACCGAGGCCTATGCCTCGCCGGCCTCGCCGTTCAAGCCCGTGCGCGTCTCGAGCGTGAACGCGAACCTTCCGAGGCACCCGCTCGGAGAGACCCGCGTCATCACGTGGGCGGGAGACAAGGCAGAGACGATCGAGGGGCTGCTCACGCTTCCGGTCGGCTACCAGGCGGGGCGCCGGTATCCGCTGCTCCTCGTCGTGCATGGCGGTCCCGCGAACGTATTCAAGGCCGCGTACATCGCGTCACCGGGGCCGTATTCGGTCGCGGCGTTTGCCGCGGAAGACTACGCGGTCTTGCGCGCAAACCCGAGCGGGTCCTCGGGCTATGGAACCGCGTTTCGCCAGGCCAACATCAACGACTGGGGCGGCGGCGATTTTCGGGACCTCATGGCCGGCGTGGACAAAGTCATCGCGATGGGCATCGGAGACCCCGATCGCCTCGGCATTCTCGGCTGGAGCTACGGCGGCTACATGACCTCGTGGACGATCACGCAGACCGACCGATTCAAGGGGGCGTCGGTCGGTGCGGGCGTCACGGACCTCGTCTCTTTCACCGGCACGGCCGACATCCCGTCGTTTCTCCCCGACTACTTCGGCGGCGAGTTCTGGGACGAAGGCCGCTTCGAGATCTATCGCACGCACTCGGCCATGGGACGCGTCGCCAACGTGAAGACCCCGACCCTCATCCAGCACGGCGAAGCCGACGTCCGCGTTCCGATCTCGCAGGGCTACGAGCTCTACAACGCCCTCAAGCGCCGCGGAGTCGTCGTCGAGATGGTCACCTATCCGCGCCAGCCCCACAGCGTGCGCGAGCCGCGCCTCATCAAAGACCTCGGCGAGCGCAACCTCGCGTGGATGGAGAAGTATGTGAAGGGGGCCTCCTCACCCCAACCCTCTCCCGCCGGGAGAGGAGGTTCTTCAGCCCCACCCAACCCCTAGAAAATCCCCTCTCCACCCACAGGGGGGAGAGGGTCAGGGTGAGGGGGGCGCCTCACCGCCTCGAAAATCACTTCCAACACCCCGTCGAGGCTCTGCAACACCTCGGTGTTCCAGAACCGAAGAACGCGGAGCCCACCCCTAACCCACTGAGCCTCCGCATCTTCGCCCCATCCCGCGCGTGAGATAATCTCCGGTTTTCCGGGCCCGGCCCGGACACCACTCGAGCAAAAAGGACTTCATTCATGAAACGCATCGGCATTCTTTTCGGCCAGGAACGCTCCTTCCCGCAGGCCCTCGTCGAGCGCATCAACAGCGCCGGCGCGGACGTCATCGCGGAGCCACTGACGACCGGCGGCATCTCGCTCGACAGCCCGAAGCGCTACGACCTGATCCTCGACCGGATCAGCCAGGACATTCCCTTCTATCGCGCCATCCTGAAGAAAGCGGTCGCCGACGGCACGATCGTCGTCAACAACCCCTTCTGGTGGACGGCCGACGACAAGTTCTTCAACAACGTCGTCGCGCGCCGGGTCGGCGTCGCCGTTCCGAAGACGGTCATACTCCCCTCGAACCAGCATCCGCCGGACACGACCGCGGCGTCCATGTCGAACCTCGTGTTTCCGCTCGAGTGGGAGGAGATGTTCCACCACATCGGCTTCCCCGCCTACTTCAAGCCGTACTCGGGCGGCGGATGGAAGAGCGTCTACCGCGTGACAAACCCCGACGAGTTCTTCGCAGCTTACAAAGAATCCGGCCAGAACGTGATGACGCTGCAGGAAGAGATCGTCTTCGACGACTACTTCCGCTGCTACGCGATCGGCCGCAAGTACATCCACATCATGCAGTACGACCCGCGGCAGCCGCACGCCAACCGCTACGTCCAGAACGCGCCGCCCATCGCTCCGGCGATGTACGAGCGCGTCCACGGGGATTGCCTGAAGCTGATGAATGCCCTCGGCTACGACTTCTGCACGCTGGAGTTCGCGATCCGGGACGGAATTCCTTACGCCATCGACTTTCTGAATCCGGCGCCGGATGCGGCCGTCGAGTCGGTGGGCCAGGAAAACTTCAACTGGGTCGTGGAGCACTCCACGAAGTGGCTGATCGAGCGGGTCGCGCAGGGCTCCGAGCCGCTGACGAACTATCACTGGGCAACCTACCTCGCCGGAGGCGAAGGGCCGGCGAAACGCCCGACCGGCCGTACGAAGAAGCCCGCCGCACCGCGGGCGCAGGCGGCGCCCCGGCCGCGCGGCGAGGCCTGAGATCGGGATGGAGCGGCCCGCCTTCACGCTCGGCGTCGAGGAGGAGTTCCAGATCACCGATCCGTTGACGCGCGAGCTGCGCTCCCACGTCCAGGAGATCCTCGACGAGGGCAAGCTGGTCCTGAAGGAGCGGGTCAAGCCCGAGATGCACCAGTCGGTCATCGAGATCGGCACGGGAATCTGCAAGAACATCCAGGAAGTCCGGCAGGACGTCGGCGAGCTGCGCACGGAGATCATCCGGCTCGCGAAGAAGAACGGCATGCGCGTCGCCTCGGCCGGCACGCATCCCTTCTCGAACTGGGCCGACCAGAAGATCTTTCCCGATCCGCGCTACGACTCGGTCGTCCAGGAAATGCAGCAGCTCGCGCGTGCAAACCTGATCTTCGGCCTCCACGTGCACGTCGGCATCTCGGACCGCGCGCTGGCGATTCAGATCATGAACGAGTCGCTCTACTTCCTGCCGCACATGCTCGCGCTCTCGACGAACTCTCCGTTCTGGCTGGGGCGCAACACGGGCCTGAAGAGCTTCCGCACGAAGGTGTTCGACCGCTTTCCCCGCACGGGCATGCCGGAGCACTTCGAGACGCCGGCCGAGTTCGACGAGTTCGTCCGGATCCTCGTCAATACGAACTGCATCGACAATGGGAAGAAGATCTGGTGGGACGTGCGCCCCCACCCCTTCTTCGAGACGATCGAGTTCCGCGTCTGCGACGTGCCCATGCGCCTCGAGGAGACGGTCACGCTGGCCGCCCTCTTCCAGGCGATCTGCGTCAAGCTCTACAAGCTGCGGCTGCAGAACCTCGGATTCCGGCGCTACCGGCGCGCGCTCATCCTCGAGAACAAGTGGCGCGCGAGCCGTTACGGCATCGACGGCATGCTCATCGACTTCGGCAAGGAAGTCGAGGTGCCGTTCCGCAGCCTCGTCGCCGAGATGCTCGAGTTCGTGGACGACGTCGTCGACGAATTGGGTTCCCGCCGCGAGGTCGAGGCGGTAAACTGGATCCTCGAAAACGGATCGGGCGCCGACCGGCAACTGCGAGTCTACGAGGCCTCCGGCGGCGATCTGAAGAAGGTCGTCGACTACATCTGCGAGGAAACGGAACACGGCTTGCCGACCGAAACGCCGCTCACCCGCACGGCATCGTAGAGACGCCGGCGACACGGGCGTGAACCGAAGGAGCGCATCCTGACTCACTTTATGAGAGAGCCGCAGACCGCCTACGCCGAGGACCTCGTTCCCGGCGCCCGCAACGCCATCCGCACCTGCCTGCGCGTCCTGCCGTCCGAACGCGTGGCCATCGTCACGGACCTCGAGACGGAAGAGATCAGCGCGAGCCTCGCCGACCAGGTCCGCGAGATCGGCGCTCCGATCGAGGTCCACGTGATGGAGGACTACGGGCCGCGGCCGATGCTCACGCTGCCCCCTCCCATTGCGGACGCGCTCGAGCGCGCCGACGTCTCGATCTACGCGGGCCAGCCGAAGCAGGGAGAGCTCGCCTTTCGCCGCGCGCTGACCGCCATCATCGACCGGCGTCAGATCCGGCACGCGCACATGGTTTCCAT
>JANMPW010000108.1:0-4296 GCA_031370065.1 Acidobacteriota bacterium | reverse complement strand
CCGGCTGGCCGGGCTGGGTGCCCGCAGGGCGCGGCGTTCTCGCGCGGGCGCCCGGGGCGGGGCGCGCGCCTCCCCGAACGACCCCCGGTTGTCCCGGCGCTTCGCCGGGAGTGACGCGCTGGCCGCGGCGTATCGGAGGCTCGGACCCTCCGGTCGTTCCCGTACCGCTCGCCCCGGTCGAACCCACGCTGCGCGGAGCCTCCGGATCCTCGTCGCCTTCGACCTCCATGGAGGAAATCGCGCGATCGACCGGAAGCTTGCGGAACCGGTCGTTGTCGAAATAGACGTGCGCATCGTCCATGGACGCGACCGCCATGTCGCGCTGGTAGTTCGCGAGCGAGGCCAGGTAGATCAGCTCCGAGTCGATCAAGAGGGGATTGCGCCGGGCGTCGCGGATCGCCGGGTCGATCCACATGGCGGCGGCGTATTCCTTCACGGCCGCCTCGGGCTGATTCGCATGCTCGTACGCCCGGCCGAGCCGGAAGCGGGACTGCGGAAAGCCGGGCTTGCGCTTGATCGACCTCTGGTACGCGGAGATGGCGGCCGAGAGCTTCCCCTCGGTCTCGCGCAGAAGTCCCAGGTTGTAAGCCGAGATGAAGTTCTTCTTGTCCAGCGTGAGCGCCATCTCGTATTGCTCCGCGGCCTGCTCCGGAAACCGGCGCAGGGCGAGCAGGTTCCCGAAATCGTTGCGCAGGTTCGGCTCGTTCGGAGACGCCTCGACGCGGCGCTCCTGTTCCACGATCTTGTCGTCGAGCTGGTCGCCGGCCACGAGGTACTGGCGGTAGAAGGGCGGGGGCGGCTGCTTGGCGTCGCGGCCCGATGTCTGCCCCGCCGCCAGGCCCGACGCGAGCCCGAGGGCGAGGATCCATGCCCCGCTCTTCATGCGCCACCCCGCGGCTTTTTCTTCGCGACGAGCCGGACGCGGCCTTCGCGCTCGGTGACCTCGAACAGAATTTCGCCCTCGCCCAGGCGCTCGCGCACCTTGCGCCGCTCGCGTTCGAGCCCCTCCACGAACCCCTCCAGCCGATAACCGCTCACGTCTTCTCCTCGCGCCTTTTTTGCCGCCACGTATCGGTCGAACAGTTCCCGGTCGGGCTCGGGCGGCGCAGCGCGCCGCTCTTCTTGTACGGACGCGGACGGCCCCGCGTTGGGCGCCGGCGCCGAATGCCCCGGAGGGCCGCCTCCGCCCGCCCGAAAGTGCCCGTAGATGCCCGGACGGCGCCCCGCCTCCTTTTCCCCCTGCAGCTTCTCCCACCGGTCGCAGAGGGCCGAAAACCGGCCCTGGAGCGTCGAGAACCGGTAGCGCTCGGCAGCCGACATCTCCTCCGATGCGTTCAGAGTCCGGACCATCTCCTCCACGTGCCTGCGGGTCTGGATCGGCGGCTTCGGCACCGAGCCATAGAGAAATGCGTCGTACTCGGCGCTCAGACGCCGGAGGGCCTCCTCGAGCACGCGGAGCTCGCGTTCGAAGCTCGCGGCGCTCATGGCCGAACCCGGCGAAGTGTCGTGGGCGTCGTCACTCCCCTATAGTAAAGGAACCATGCGCCCGGAGACCGCGCCCCCTTCCGCAACGGCCCACCCGCCCTCGATGGATGCGCTGCTCAAGGCCCCCCCCGCAGCCGAAAACCTGGCCCTCTTCGGGCGGGAAGCCGTCAAGCAGGAACTCCGAAGGGTCATGGCCGGCGGCCAGACCCGATCCGACGCGATCTGGGAGACTGCCGCGAAGGGCCTCCAGCGGCGCTTTGCGCCCACGCTTGTCCGCGCGGTCAACGGCACCGGGGTCCTGCTCCACACCAATCTCGGTCGGGCTCCCCTGCCCGAGGCGGCGCGCGCGGCCCTCCTCGAAGCGGCGGCGGGTTACTCCACGGTCGAGTACGACCCGGTTCGCGGCGCGCGGGGAAAGAGGCAGGACCACATCCGCGCGCTCGCGCGCGACCTCTTTTCGTGTGGCGACGCGATCGCCGTCAACAACAACGCGGCCGCCGTGCTGCTCGCGCTCGCGGCGCTCGCGCGGGACCGCAGCGTACTGGTCTCGCGGGGCGAGCTCGTCGCGATCGGGGGCTCCTTCAAGATCCCCGAGATCCTCGAGGCCTCGGGGGCGCACCTGCGAGAGGTCGGAACGACCAATCGCACGACGGCCGAGGACTACCGCAAGGCCTTCTCTCCGGATGTCGCGCTGCTCCTCTCGGTCCACCCTTCCAACTTCGAGATCCGCGGCTACACGCGCCGGCCGGCGCCGCACGAGCTCGCGGCCCTCGCCCGCGAGGCCGGCGTTGCCTGGCTGCACGACCAGGGAACCGGCGCCGTCGTGCCGCTCGACGAGTTCGGGGTGCCCGACGAGCCGACCGTCGCCCAGTGCCTCGACGCGGGGGCGGACCTCGTCGCGTTCTCCGCGGACAAGCTTTTCTCCGGGCCACAGGCGGGATTCCTCGCCGGAAATGCCGACCTCGTCGCGCGGGCCGCCGCGCACCCTGTGGCGCGCGCGGTCAGGCCGGACAAGCTGACGCTCGCGGCACTCGCCGCCACGCTCGCGGGGTGGAAGACCAACGCCTGGCGTCAGTTCCCCGTCTACCGCGCCGCCGGCGCGCCCCTCGAAGAGCTCGAGCAGAGGGGCGGGAAGATTCGGGAGTCGGCCCCGAGCCCGCTCACCGCCACGGTCCTCCCCTCCGAGGCCGCCTTCGGCGGCGGCACGAGCCCGGAAAAGCTCTTCCCCTCGCGGGCGCTCGTGCTGACGCACGCAGCGCTCTCGGCGGCCGACCTTGCGGGGCGGCTGCGTGTGGGGCGGCCGCCGATCGTGGCCCGCGTCGAGGGGGACAGGGTCCTGCTCGACCTGCGCTCGATCCAGCCGGACGAGGACGCGCTCGTTGCCGCGGCGCTCGCGGCGCTCGCCTGATGCGTCAATGCGATAATCGCCGCATGATCCGTCGCTACGTCCGCGCGCTCTGGCCCCTGGCCCTGCTGATCCTGGTGCTGAGCTGCCGGGCGACGGGCTGCCGCAAGAAGGCGGCGCTTCCCGTGGCGCCGGCCGTCTCTCCCCCTTATCGCATCACGGTCCTGATGACGCCGCCCCCGCCGCGGCCCACCGTGACGATGTGGAAGGGCGTCACCCGTGTGCCGACGCTGCCCGAGTAGCCGACCTGCCGACCACGACCACAGACCACAGACCACAGACTACAGACTCTCGAGCCCGTGCTCCCGGAGCTTCGCCTCGAACTTTCGGGCCGATAGCCCCGAGGCCAGTGCCACGGCGGTCCGGTCTCCGCGGGCCCGCTCGAGGGCGCGCACGAGCCAGATGCGCTCAGCCGCCTGCCCCGCGCGCTCGCGCGCCTGCTCGAGCGTCTCGTCGCGCGCCGACTCGAGAAAGACGGGCTCGGGGCCCAGGCGCAGGTTCTTCTCGTCGATCACTCCCTCGTCGGCGAGGATGATCGCGCGCTCGAGGCAATTGCGCAGCTCGCGCACGTTGCCCGGCCAGTCGTAGGCGTGCAGCCGTTCCCGCGCCGCGGCGCCGAGACGCACGGGCTTTTTCCCGAGCTCCTGCGGCAGATGGTCGAGGTACCAGTCGATCAGCGGGTCGATGTCCTCGGGACGTTCTCGCAGGGCCGGAATCCGGATCGGGAACACGCGCACGCGGTAGAAGAGGTCCTCGCGGAAGAGCCCCTGCGCCACGAGCTTTTCGAGCGACCGGTTCGAGGCGGCCAGGATGCGCACGTCCACCTCGATCGGAACCGTGCCGCCCACGCGATGGAACGAACGCTCCTGCAGTACGCGAAGAAGCTTGCCCTGCGTGACCGGCGTGAGCTCCCCGATCTCATCGAGAAAGACGGTGCCGGCGTCGCCGAGCTCGAACTTGCCCATCCGGCGCGCCGTCGCCCCCGTGAAGGCCCCTCGTTCGTGACCGAAGAGCTCGCTCTCGAGCAGCGTCTCCGGGATCGCGGCGCAGTTGATGGCGACGAAGGGGCCATCGCGGCGGGCCGAGAGCGCGTGGATGGCATGGGCGAAGAGCTCCTTGCCGGTCCCGCTCTCGCCTTCGAGCAAGACCGTGGCGTCGGTCGCGGCGACCCGCTCGGTCTCGGCGCGTACGGCCCGGATTGCGGCCGATTCGCCGACGATCGGGGGCAGCGTGCGCGACTGCGCCTCGGCAAAGAGAAGGGCCTGGCGCGAGCGCGCGCGCCGCTCGATCGAGCGGGAGACGAGCAGACGCAGCAGGTCCGGGTCGACGGGCTTCGGGATGTAGTGGTCGGCGCCGTGCTTCATGGCCTCGACGGCGGTCTCAATGGAGCCGAACGCGGTCATGTC
>JANMPW010000018.1:0-3409 GCA_031370065.1 Acidobacteriota bacterium | reverse complement strand
GGCCGCTGCGAGGAGCTGTCCCGTTGAGCGCGATCCAGAGCTTATTCAACGAGTTCAACGTGCCGGACCTGCGCAAGCGGGACCTCATCACGTTCCTCGTACTCGCGGTCTATCGGCTGGGCGCGCACATCCCGACGCCCGGCGTGGACCCGCAGGCGATCAGCGCGTTCTTCAAGGCGTCCGCCGGCTCGATCTTCGGCTTTCTCGACATCTTTTCGGGGGGGGCGCTGCGGAGGCTCTCGGTCTTCGCGCTCGGGATCATGCCGTACATCTCGAGCTCGATCATCCTGCAGCTGCTGACGGTCGTGTGGCCGTACCTCGAGAAGCTCTCCAAGGAAGGAGAGATGGGGCGCAAGAAGATCACGCAGTACACGCGCTACGGCACGGTGCTGCTGTCCTTCGTCCAGGCGAGCGGGATCGCGCTCTGGCTCGAGAAGCAGGTCGCCCCGGGTGGCGCGCCCCTCGTTCCGCATCCGGGCTGGGCCTTCCGCCTCATGACGATCCTGACGCTGACGACCGGGACGATCTTCATCATGTGGCTCGGCGAGCAGATCACCGAGCGCGGGATCGGCAACGGAATCTCGCTCATCATCTTCGCCGGAATCGTGGCGGGATTGCCGCGCGCGATCTTCGGCCTCTTCCAGCAGATCCGGAACCAGACGATCAGCGTTCTGACCCTGATCGTCGTGCTCGTGTTCATGTTCGCGATCATCGCCGTCATCGTCTTCGTCGAACGCGCGCAGAGGCGCATCCCCGTCCAGTACGCCAAGCGGGTGGTTGGCAGGCGCATTTACGGCGGCCAGAACACCTACCTGCCGCTGCGCGTCAACACGGGCGGCGTCATCCCGATCATCTTCGCGATCTCGATCCTGTCGCTCCCGAGCTACCTCGCGCAGCTCTCGGGCGCGGACTGGATGAAGCGGGCGGCGACGTCCCTCTCGATGGGCCACCCGCTCTACATCCTGCTGTACGCCGCGGGCATCCTCTTCTTCTGCTACTTCTATACGTCGATCGTCTTCAATCCGACCGACACGGCCGACAACATGCGCAAGTACGGCGGCTTCATCCCCGGCATCCGTCCCGGAAAGAAGACGGCCGACTACATCGACACGGTGCTCTCGCGCATCACGATCGTGGGCGCGCTGTACCTCACGCTCGTGGCCCTGCTGCCGGATTTTCTCAACAGCGGCATCAAGGTCCAGGGGATCCCCGGCATCGGCCCGTGGCTCGACGCGGCGCTTCCGCGTTTTGCCACCCAGGGCTTCGGCTTCAACTTCTACTTCGGCGGGACCTCGCTCTTGATCGTCGTCGGCGTCGCAATGGACACCGTACAGCAGGTCGAGTCGAAGCTCGTCGAGCACCACTACACGGGGTTCCTGAAGAAGAGCCGCATCCGGGGCCGGCGCAGCTAGCCGATGCGCGTGGTCTTCCTCGGGCCTCCGGGCAGCGGCAAGGGAACACAGGCGAAACTCCTCGCGGAGCGCCTGAAGGTTCCCGCTATCTCCACGGGCGACATCCTGCGCGCCGCCGTGCGCGACCGCACGCCGCTCGGCGTTCAGGCGCAGGCCGTGATGGAGAAGGGCGAACTCGTGTCGGACGACCTGATCGTGGCGCTGATCCGGGACCGCACGGCCGCGCGCGACGCGCGCGACGGGTTCATCCTCGACGGTTTTCCGCGGACCCTCGAGCAGGGCAAGGCCCTCGAGAAGCTGCTCGCCGAGAGCGACGAGGGCTTGTCCGCGGTCGTGAATTTCGGCGTTCCCGAGCCGGTGCTCCTGGAGCGGATGCTCGGGCGCGCCGGCGCCGAGGGGCGCGCGGACGATCGGCCGGAAACGATCCAGGAGCGCCTGCGCGTGTACCGCGAGAAGACGGAGCCTCTGGCGGGCTTCTACCGCGATCGCGACCTGCTGGCCAACGTGGATGGCGTCGGCGCGGTCGAACAGGTTGCCGCCCGCATCGACGAGGCGTTGACGTCCGTGCGGCGCACGGGAGGCCGGGCGTGATCACGATCCGCGGCCACGAGGAACTGTTGAAGCTCGAGGAAGCCTCGCGCATTGTCCTCGAGACGATCGACGTCGTCGAGAAGGCGGTCGTACCCGGCGTGACGACCGAGGAGCTCGACCGGATCGCCGAGGCCGAGATCCGTCGCCAGGGCGCCCGGCCCGCGTTCGTCGGCTACCGCGGCTACCCGAAAACGCTTTGCACGTCCGTCAATGACGAGGTGGTCCATGGCATCCCGTCCAAGCGCGTGTTGAAGGAAGGCGACGTGGTCGGCATCGACTGCGGCGCCGTCGTGGACGGCTACTTCGGGGATGCGGCGCGTACGGTCGCCGTGGGGAAGATTTCCGCCGAGACGGCGAAGCTCGTCGATACGACGCGCAAGGCGCTGATGGCGGGCATCGCCGCGGTCCGGCCGGGCGGCCGGGTCTCGGACATCGGCGCCGCCGTCGAGGCGGTCGCCCTGGTCCACGGCTATGGCGTGGTGAGGGACTTCGTCGGCCACGGCGTCGGCACGGCCCTGCACGAGGAGCCGCAGATTCCGAACTACGGCCCGGCGGGGCGCGGGAGCCTGTTGAACGCCGGCATGGTGCTCGCGATCGAGCCGATGTTCAACCTCGGCCGCGCGGAGGTGTCGGTGGACGGGGACGGCTGGACGGTGCGCACGCGCGACCGGTCCATGTCGGCCCACTTCGAGTACACGATCGCGATCGAGCCTCTCGGCGCGGTCATACTGGGAACGGGGAGCCTGTCCGCCTTGCGGACGGCCGCCGTCGGCGCGTAACCATGTCCAAGGACGAAGCCATCGAGGTCATGGCGACGGTCGTGGAGCCGTTGCCCAATGCCATGTTCCGAGTCGAGCTCGAGAACAAGCACCAGGTCCTCGCGCACATCTCGGGGAAGATGCGCAAGAACTTCATTCGAATCCTTCCGGGCGACAAGGTGCTCGTCGAGCTGTCGCCGTATGATCTGACCCGCGGTCGCATCATTTACCGGTACAAGTAGGGAGTCCTCAAGTGAAAGTCAGAGCGTCCGTCAAGAAAATTTGCGCCAAGTGCAAGATCGTGCACCGCAAGGGAGTCGTGCGAGTCATCTGCTCGACGCCCAAGCACAAGCAGAGGCAGGGGTAAGACATGGCACGCATCGCGGGAGTCGATCTGCCGCTGAACAAGCGGGTTGAAATCGGGCTGACCTACATCTACGGGATCGGGCGCCCGAAGGCGAATTTCATCCTCGAGAAGGCCAACGTCCGGCCCGACACGCGGGTCAAGGACCTGTCCAAGGAGGAGGTCGTCCGCATCCGCAAGGTGATCACGGACGACGTCAAGGTCGAGGGCGACCTGCGTCGGGACATCTCCGTGGACATCAAACGGCTGATGGACATCGGCTGCTACCGGGGCACGCGCCATCG
>JANMPW010000723.1:0-1768 GCA_031370065.1 Acidobacteriota bacterium | reverse complement strand
GGTCGCGGAGGGCGCCGGGGCTCGACGGGCGCCGTCGCTCGCCAAGCGAAGCGATAAGGTAGTCTCATGGCGCATCGCAATCTGTCCGCCTTCCTTCGGGCCCTCGAGGAGCAGGGAGATCTCGCGCGCGTTCGCGAGCGCGTTTCGCCCCGGCTCGAGATCGCGGAGATCGCCGATCGCACGGTCAAGGCGGCAGGCCCCGCGCTGCTCTTCGAGAACGTCGAGGGCTCGAACTTTCCGGTCGCGATCAACGTCTTCGGCTCGCGCCGCCGGATGCTGCAGGCCCTCGAGATCGCCTCCTGGGAGGAGTGGGACGAGCGACTCGAGTTCTTCCTCGACCCGAAGCCGCCCGAGGGAATCCTCGGCAAGCTCAAGGCGATTCCGAAGGTCACGGAGCTCGCCAGCGCATTCCCGAAGACGGTCCGCAGCGGACCCTGCCAGGAAGTCGTCACGACCGGAGACGCGGTGGACCTGTCCACGCTGCCGGTCCTGACCTGCTGGCCCCAGGATGCCGGACCCTTCATCACGCTGCCGCTCGTCATCACGAAGGACCCCGCCACGGGCAAGACGAACGTCGGCATGTACCGCATGCAGGTCTACGACCGCGCGACGACCGGGATGCACTGGCAGAAACACAAGGACGGGGCGGGCCAGGCCCGCGGCTACGAGCGGGAGGGGCGGCGCATGGACGTCGCCGTCGCGATCGGCTGCGACCCGGCGACGGTGTTTTCCGCGATGGCGCCGCTGCCGCCGGGCGTTTCGGAGTTTCTCTTCGCCGGGTTCGTGCGCGGCGAATCCGTGCCCCTCGTCGCGGCCAAGACGGAGGACCTGCTCGTCCCGGCCGAGGCCGAGATCGTCCTCGAGGGGTACGTGGATCCGAAGGAGCGCCGGAGGGAAGGCCCGTTCGGCGATCACACCGGCTTCTACTCGCTCGACGACGACTTCCCGGTCTTTCACGTCACCGCGATCACCCGCCGCGAGAAGCCCGTCTACATGACGACGATCGTCGGCCGCCCGCCCATGGAGGACGGATTCATGGGGGAGGCGGTCGAGCGGCTGTTCCTGCCGCTCGTCAAGAAAACGATTCCCGAGATCGTGGACATGCACCTGCCGGTCGAGGGCATCTTCCACAACCTCATGATCGTCGCCATCGACAAGCGTTTCCCGGGGCACGCGCGCAAGACCATGCACGCGATCTGGGGGACGGGCCAGATGATGTTCACGAAGACGATCGTGGTCGTCGACCGCGACGTCGATGTCCGTAACATGGCGGAGGTCACCTGGCGGGCCCTGACCGCGATCGATCCGGAGCGCGACATCGAGCTCGTCAAGGGCCCCGTGGACGAGCTCGATTTCGCGGCGCGCCTGCCCTGCTACGGCAGCAAGCTCGGCATCGACGCTACGAGGAAGTGGAAGGAAGAGGGTTTTGCGGGCCGATGGCCGGACGCGATCGCCATGTCCCCGGAGGTGAAGGCGAAAATCGACCAGCTCTGGCCGTCGCTCGGGATCAAGACCGGACGAAACGGTTAGGCGCCCGATCCGGGGGTGCTAAAATCCCTCTCCAGCCATGAAAGTCCTCCTCCTCGACCCGGACGAGTCTTCCCGCGACGCCCTGCGGTGCGCCTTCGCGGCCCTCAGCTGCTCGGTGCGCGGGTTCGCGAGCCTCGGCGAAGGGGAGAAGGCGCTTTCCGAGTTCGATCCGGAGATCGTCGTCGCGGCGCTCGGCGCCGGCGAGGACGGCGCCGCCGTATTCTCGGGGATGGCGCAA
>JANMPW010000673.1:0-2716 GCA_031370065.1 Acidobacteriota bacterium | reverse complement strand
CATCTCGAATCTGTACGGGCTCTATCCGGGCAACCAGGTCTCGGCTCGGAGAACGCCGAAGCTCGCCGAAGGGGCCCGCGTGGTCCTGGAGCAACGGGGGCTGACAGGCAACGGCTGGTCCTCGGCCTGGAAGATGGCCTCTTGGGCGCGGCTCTATGAGCCGGGCAAGGCCATGGACAACTTCACTTACGCCATCCGGAACTACACCTTCGACAACCTCTTCTCGATCTGCTCAAACGCGCTTCAGGTTGACGGCGCCTTCGGGATCGGCGCGGCCGTGGCCGAGATGCTCCTGCAGTCCCACGAGGGCGAGCTCGACCTGCTGCCGGCGCTTCCACCGGCCTGGACGGCGGGAGAGGTCCGGGGTCTTCGCGCGCGCGGCGGTTTCGAGGTGGCCGTGGCGTGGGAAGAGGGCCGCCTGACCCGCGCCGGCATCCGTTCCGACCTCGGTGGGGCCTGCCGTGTGCGGCTGAAGGCGCCAGTGACAGTTCTCAGCGAGGGCCGCGCCGTGGAGGCGAAGGTCCTGCCCGGCGGCGTGCTCGAATTTTCAACGCGAAGGGGCGGATCCTACGAGATCCTCTCTCGCACGCACTGAGATCCTTTCGGGACCTCGCTGCGAGTGAAGCTCTTGCGCTACTGCGCGACGGGCTCATCTGCGAAGTCCTCCAGTACGTGGCGATGGAGCTGGGGCTGGGGCAAACCCTCGTACGCAAGAAACGCTACGACGAGGCCATCACCGACCTCCAGAAGGCGACGTCCTCGGGTTCGTCGTCGAGGAGCGCTGGGAGCAGGAAGGCAAGCTGATGGGGGTCTCGCTCCAGGCCGGCAGCGTCAGCTTCATGATCGGACAGGACGACTGGAAGAAGGGCCGCGACCGGAAAAAGGGAGAGGGCTTCCGGCTGTACTGCACGACGACGCAGGACGTCGACGTCCTCGCGGGCAGGATCGTGGCGCGGGGCGGCAAGCTCGACCAGGAGCCGCGCGACCAGCCTTGGGGCATGCGCGACTTCGCCCTGACCGATCCCGACGGGTTCAAGATCACGATCGGGGCGCAGAGGCGCTAGGCAGAGCCGGCCTGGAGAGGCGCGCCGGGTGACCCGAGGGAGGCGCTCATCGTCCCGGGCGCCTGCGCACCGTCGCCGGTCTCTTCTTGACCTTCCTGGGTTTCGCCTCCGCGCAAGCCGTCGCGCGGTCGACCCACTTTTGCAATGACGCCGACCTGGCGATCCCGTGCGGATCGACGTAGAGGAAACCGCGCATTGGTCGGCCCGTGAAGTCCATCGGGCGCACGGCAGGTTCCTGCAGGAGGCTCCCGGCCTCGGCCGGATTGACTCGCACCATCAGGCTCGACCCGATCACCCCGCAAGTCATGTGACCCCGCACCATGAATGCGAGGCCGCCGAACATCTGCTTCTCGACGACATCGTTGCAGTTCTCGAGGGCGGTGCGAATTCGAGCTGCGAGCTTCTCGTCAAAGGCCATCAGCGGCCCCGAATCCCCGTTTCTTTCTGGCATCCATCGGTCAACGGCTATTTTGCGAGCAGGCGGTCGAGCTCCCGGCGCACGTCCTCGATCTTCACCTGGTGGTCGGGCTGCTTCCAGAGGACCTTGCCGTCGGCCGAACGAATGACGAGGCCGTGGTTCTCGAAACCGAGCGACTGAACGATCTTCTTGTTCTCCGCGGTCGTGGCGTCCGAGTTCTGGCCCCGGACTCTGCCCTTGTACTCCTCTTCCAACCCGCTCACGGCGGGCTTGACCTTTTCGCAGATCGGTCAGCCGGGCAGGTAGTAGTAGGTTACCTGTAGCGGGGCGGTCTTCTCTGCCAGCGCCGGAGCGAGCGCTGTCGAGAGGCAGATCAGGGCGGCGAAGAGCAGCGCGCGGCGAGTCGTCATGGCTCCTCCGATTTGGCGGGACGATACCACTTGCCCGCACGCGGGAGGAGGCTGCCGGCGTTTACGTTTCCCGGTTACCTGGAAGGGCGCGAAATCGGTAGAGTTGGGCAGACAGGGGGGGCCGTCATGTCCAGCGCGCTCGAGTACCGTCAGGGCCTGCTCGCAGCGTATTCCGACGTCTACACGCCGGCGGCGCGGGCGGCGCTCGCGGCGCTGGCGCCGCTCAATCACGACCGGCGCCGAATCATGGCCGAGCGCCTCGCGCGCCGGCAAGAGCGGGCCCTCCATGGACGCCGCCTTGCATTTTTCGAGCCCGACGCGCTCATTCCGCGCACGGAGCTCCGCGTGAGCGATGTCCGAGAAGGCCGCTTCACCGGCAGCGAGATTCCGGCCGACCTCAAGCGTCAGTGGATCCAGGGGACCGGGCCCGCCACCCGGCCGCGCGCTACGGCCGAGAGCGGCCTGCGCAACGTCGCCTACGCGTTGCTCTCCGGCGCCGACGGGTGGATGTTCGACGGTGAGGACGCCCTGGGACAAGTGGACACGATGTCGCTCGACAACCAGCGCAACCTCAAGCTGGCCTTCGACGGGGACCCGATTTTCCTGAGGGTCGCCGAGGAAGTCGCCGCCGAGATGAACGGCTGGGCGCGGAGCTTCCTGGGCCGGCCGATGTTCGACGACTGGCGCGGGCAGCTTGACTTCACCACGCGGCTCTTCCGGCCCCGGGGGCTGCACCTGGACGACCGTCACGTGCGCGAAGAGGGTGGCACCGGCTTTTCCGCGTCGATCGTCGACCTCGTGCTCTACGTCGTGAACAACCACGA
>JANMPW010000658.1:0-8515 GCA_031370065.1 Acidobacteriota bacterium | reverse complement strand
GCAGTCGGCCAGTTCCGTTCATCAGGCCGCGGTCGTGCTCTCAGGAGCCCGGTAGCGAGCCCCAGTCCAATACGGTCCAGACGCTCGCGGGACTGATCTCAGACGCCTTCCTCAAGGCAATCCTTCTCAATTTCGATGCAGCAGACGCAGCGTTCGCCGCGCTCCTTGAGCGAGTTTCTCCCCAGCCAACAAGGCCGGCTGCGGGCAAGACGCAGGGTGGCACGATGGATGCAGGGGGTATTAGACAAAACGAGCCAACAAGTAAGGAGACGAGCAATGAAACAAGTGAACGAGTTGCTGCTCCAGGCCCTCGAAACGGAACTGGGCGGAGTCCAGGTGTATGAGAACGCGGTCCAGTGCGCCATCAACGGAGACCTGCGCAAGGAGTGGGAGGAATGCCTCAGCCAGACGCAGAATCACGTGAAGATCGTTCGCAGCGTGTTCGAGAAGCTCGGGCTCGATCCGGAACAGGAGACTCCCGGGCGCAAGGTCGTCCGTCACGTCGGCGAGTCGCTGGTGAAAGCCATTCGCATGGCTCAGGACGCGGGAAATCCGGACGCCGCGCAGCTGGTGGCGGCCGAGTGCGTCATTTTCGCGGAGACGAAGGATCACCTCAACTGGGAATTGATTGGCCAGGTCGCCGAGGAGTCCGACGGAAAGAAGGCCGAGGTCCTGAAGGCAGCCTACGACGAAGTCGAGGACGAGAAAGACGAGCACCTGTACCACACGACCGATTGGTGCCGTGAACTCTGGATCAAGTCTTTGGGGGATGCCGGCGGTGCTTCCGCCTCCCGAGGAGGAAAAGGAAGTAAAGACGGTCATCGGCACCGCTCGAGCCAAGCAGTCCCGCGAGGAGATGCTGTAAGCGCGGGCTCCTGACACCGCCGTCCGATGTCGGGCTTGCCGCCTGGACACTGGAGAGGTTCCCAGATTCGTTGCCGAGTCGTCGCGAAGTCAACCGAAAGAGGCGGAGGCGTCAATCATGAAGAAAGCCAGGACTGACGACGATGCGATGGAGCCGCCCGCGAGAGTGGGGCCACGCTCTTGGTACACCGGCGTCGTCCGGGTGATCAATGACGTGCAGGTCAAGTCGCACCCGGCGGCCTGATCGCGCCGTATTCCTTTACACGCCGAGCCGGCCTGCGGCTCGGCGTTTCTTTTGAGTGAGTCTGATCTCATGAAGAAAAGAAGGCAGCAGTGGCGAGGGGTCTGCCCGCCGGGAGATCACCCCGGATTCGGTGAGGGCGTGCTGAAAGCATCTGGAGGAGGAGAAGCCGCCGTGCGCTTGCGCCTCGTCGAGATGCCCACGAGCTCGAGACGGGCGGATCCCGACCGCGCGTTGATGGCCCGCATCGACGCCCGGGACGCGGACGCTCTGGCTGTCCTCTACGACCGGCACGCGGCGAGGCTGCTCGGGTTCGCCCGGCGCATCCTCGGCGAGAGCGGTGAGGCGGAAGAGATCCTGCAGGAGGTCTTTCTCTTCGCCTGGCGGGCGGCTTCCTCGTTCGACCCCTCGCGCGGCCACGTCCTGACCTGGCTGCTTATGGCGACGCGCAGCCGCTCGATCGATCGGGTTCGCTCTCGGCGCTGCTCATCGCGTTCCGAAAACGCGGAGCCTCGAAGAGTGGGGAGAGAAATTGTTTTCACCCGACGACGTTGAAGCGACATCAGCCGGCCGGCAGTGGGGGTCGATCTGCCGCGCCGCGGTGCGCGGGCTGCCCTCGGCCCAGCGCAGGGCCCTCGAGCTCGCTTACTTCGAGGGCCTCACGCAGGTGGAGATCGCCGAGGCAACGGCCGCCCCGCTCGGGACGGTCAAGACGCGGGTGCGCGTGGGCCTCATGAAACTTCGGGAGTACGTGCGCCCGTACCTGAGTCGCCGGGAGCGAATGGACCCTCCAAGAAGAGTAAGCGGGGCAGTTTCGCTTCGCGAGGCGGATGGGCATCAATCTTGCTCCTACTCGCTGTGGAGGTAACAAATGGAAAGCAAGAGTACGACTGTGATGGAACTGGATGCGAATCCCGCCAACCGCGACCCAATCACGAAAGAGGCGGGCTCGCACCCGGTCGGTACCGGTCTTGGTTCTGCGGGCGGAACCGCGGCGGGTGTTGCCATCGGCGCCGCTATGGGCGGGCCCGTCGGAGCCATCGTCGGGGGCGCGATTGGTGCCGTCGCTGGCGGAGCTGCGGGACACGCGGTCGGCGAAGCGGTGAATCCGACCCTCGAGGGCGCCTACTGGAGCGAGAACTACAAGACTCGCCCCTACTACCGAGATGGCCAGAGCTACTCGGACTACGAGCCCGGCTATCGTTATGGGTGGGAGAGTGGCGCTCGGCCCGAATATCTAGGCCGCAAGTTTGATGAAGTCGAGGGCGACCTGGAAAAGGGCTGGGAGAGGGTCAAGGGTTCCACCGCTCGCACCTGGGCTCAGACCAGGGACGTCACTCGAGATGCATGGGACCGAGTCCACGGAGACTGAACCGGAGATCTGTATCGAATCTTCAGCCTGGCGCAAGCCGGGCTTTTCTTGTGGCTGGGATTTGGCGGCACGGAAAGTTCAGATGGAGATCTCGAGAAACCGATGACTGTTGACGCGAGGGCCCGGCCCGAGAACGGCAAGGGCGAGGCTGTCCCCGACTGGAAAGGGACGGCGCTCCGAACGAGTGTTCAGATTCTGCTTGCCGCGTCCGCACTGATCGCGGTGCTCTGGGTTTTGCACCGGTTGGAGGGCGTTCTCCTTCTTCTGGTCCTTGCGGTTCTGTTCGCGTATCTGGTGGCTCCGGTTGTGACCTTCTTCACTCGCCCCATTCATGCGAGGGGCAGGCAGCATTCGCTGCCCTTGCCGCTCGCCATTGGCGCGGCGTACCTGGTGATCTTCGGCACCGCGGCGGGGGCCGTCGTCCTGCTCCTGCCCGTGCTCAATGCGCAGTTGGTCGAATTCAGGTCGGAGCTTCCCGCGTACGTTGCGCGGGTGGAAGGCGGTTGGCAAACCTGGCTGAAAGGCCAAACGCGGGCGCTTCCTCGCGACCTTCGTTTCGCGATCGACGGCATCGTGAATCAGGCGACGAACGGCGCCGTACACTACTTGCAGCAGGACCTTCTTCCCAGGGTGGGGAACTGGCTGATCCATCTGCCCTGGTTGATCCTCGTCCCGATTCTCGCCTTCTTCCTTCTCAAGGATGCCGATCAGTTTCGGCGATCCGCTCTGGGGCTGTTTCCCGGAAGGCGATTGCGCTGGAGGGGAGACGTCTTCTTCGAGGACGTCAATCGCACGCTCGCGGCGTATATCCGCTCTCAGCTATTTGCCGGCCTCATCATCGCGGTCGTCTGCACGGCGGGATTTGTCTATATGGGTGTACCCTATGCGGTCGTGCTGGGGATCGCAGCGGGCCTTCTGGAATTCATTCCTCTATTGGGGCCGCTCGCGATCGGATTCTCCGCCGTCGGACTGGCGGTGCTGGAGTCGCCGTCACGCGCCTTGACGGTTGCCGTCTTCTTAATCGTTGTTCGAATCGTTCAGGACTACGTGATCTATCCGAAGCTCGTGGGAAGAGAAATTCCCCTGCATCCGATGGCGGTCATTCTTGCGATTCTATGCGGGGGCGAGATCTCGGGCCTTGCGGGAATCTTCCTCGCCGTTCCGGTGCTCGCGGTTCTGACGGTCGGGTATCGCCACTGGCGCGCGCACCAGGCGGCCGAGACTCCACGCCCGTCCGTCGTCTGAGCCGCCAATGCGAGAAGGATCCGACACGCTCGCCCGGAAGAACGCCGGCGGAACGATCGGCAAGTACGAGATTGTCGGCCGGATCGGGTCCGGAGGATTTGGCACGGTATTCCGGGCCTGGGACCCGGTCATCAAGCGCCCGGTGGCAATTAAAGTCTGTGACGCCGGAAGGGATGTGCAGGCTCGCTTTCTTCAGGAAGCGGAGTTGGCGGGCCGTCTGCAACATCCCAACATTACGACGATCTACGATTTCGGGCTGGAAGGGGAGACCCCTTTTCTGGTCCAGGAGCTCTTGGACGGTGAGGACCTGTCGGCACTGATCGCCCGCAGGGAGGAGGTCGAGCTCGTAGAGAAAATCAAGATCCTCGTTGGCATTTCCGTCGGCCTGGCGTACGCCCATAGGGCCGGAGTCGTGCATCGCGACATCAAGCCAGCGAACGTCCGCATTCTCGAGAACAAGGTGGTCAAGATCATGGACTTTGGGATCGCCAAGGCCATGGATTCGCCGAGCGTTCTGACGGGGACGGGGGTCACCGTTGGATCCTCCGCCTATATGGCTCCGGAGCAGGTGTGCGGCGATCCGGTCGATGCCCGGACCGATATGTTCTCGTTCGGAGTCCTTGCCTTTGAGCTGCTCAGCTACCGGAAACCGTTTTCGAGTGAGAACCTCTTTCGTTTGCTGGAGATGATCGTGAAGGAGGAGCCCGAGGCGACTCTTTCGCGACTCGCCCCTTCCCTCCCGACCGACCTCGTCGAGATCGTCGAGCGGGCGATGAGAAAGATTCCCCAGGAGAGATTTTCGTCCATGAGGGAGCTTCGATCCGCGCTCGTGGCAGTGCATCTGGGCGCAGCGACAGTCGGGGTCGACCCGGAGGTTCCGACGCCGCTGCCGGAGTCGGAGGCGGACAGGCTGCGGGCAATCCAGAGATACGCCATTCTCGACACACCCCCGGAGGCCGCGTTCGACGAGCTGGCGCAGTTGGCGGCGCGGATTTGCGGGACGCCGTTCGCTCTCGTTTCCCTGGTGGCGCGAGATCGACAGTGGGTGAAAGCGAGCGTCGGAACCCTCGCCCGTGAAGCGCCGCGGGGGTCGGCTTTCTGCTCGCATGCAATTCTGGGCCGTTAGGTGATGGTCGTGCCTGACGCGAGCATGCACGCTCGTTTCCGAGATAACCCCGTGGTTTGCGGAGATCCGGGGCTGCGGTTCTATGCCGGGGCGCCGCTGGTCACTCCGGACGGCTTTGCGATCGGAACCCTCTGTGTCCTCGACCGGGAGCCGCGAGAGTTTGTCGCCAGACCAGAATCAGGCGCTCCGGATACTGGCCGCACAGGTCATGGCCCAGCTGGAGCTGCGGCGCCACCGTCGCCAAGAGGTCGGGAGCTCGGGTGAAAAGTTACTCTTGGAGGTCGCGGGCCAGTCCGACCCGGGCAGTTCCTTGCGGAACGCCGGAGGGCGCCGGCGTCTCGATCGGGGCCGCCGGTCGTTCTTTTGTCTGGGCTCGGCTTCATCCACGGAGCGCCGGACGTCGCCGACTTCATTCGAAAGCCGATCGACATGGATGCGCTTCTTGCCTGTGTTCGGCGATTCTGCGGGAACCCCGCGAGACCGGCCGGCTGAAGGGCCCGACGTCGGCCGAGGCGGCCAAACCGGCGCACGAGATCTTTCAGCTCCAGTTCGCTGTCGGGGGTAATGAATCCCGAGCTGCGACCCGAGGCTCCCGCGCCGCACGTCTCTGCCTCGCCCCAGGGCCAGTGCGAGGACCGTGACGAGAGCGGGTCGACAATAAGATCGAGCCGTTAAACCCACGCCCGTCTCCCGGCTAGGGCGACGGAGTCGGTGACGGGCTCGGCCGCCGTTCCTGTTCCCCGCGGCGCTTGGGGTCTTGCTCCTTTTCCTTCTTGTCCTGACCGGGGCGTCGGTCCGACGGCGAGGGCCGGAGCTCCGAGCGGGGGCTGTCGCCACGTTCCGGCGCATGTGTGGTCGGGGTTTGGATCACCGGATTTGATCGATCGCGGCTCTGTGGCGGGGGCTCGCCTCTCACGGGTGCGTTGAGTCCATCCGGCCTGCCGTGCTGCGGCAGCGGGGTCGCGGCCTGGGGCCGATCCGTTTCAGGTCTCGGTCTGGCCGACTGAGGAGGCGGTGCGTCGACGCCGTCGCGCTGCCGCTTCGAATCCGGAGCAGCGTCCGAGTGCTGCGGCGGAACGATTCCAGGCCGTGTTGGTGCTGGCGGGACCTCCAGGGGAGTATTTGCCGCCGGTCTTTCCACGCGGGCGAGCGGGCGTTGCCCCGTCGTCACGGACTCGACGCGCTTCGCGTTGCCGGACGAATTGTCCCGTGGAGCGAGCTTCACACTTCCCGTTTCGGAAGTCGCCGGGCGAACGGGGATGACTGCTCGCGGCTGGGGGTTGTTTGCGGACGCGATCCTGGACGATGCCGCAGATGAGACGGGCACACCTCTGTTTTCGCGGATCACCGCAAGCTTTTGCTCGAACCGTGGCGGAGCGGGCGGGGGCGCCATACGGGTCACGACGGACCGCGAAACGACTGCTGCCGGGGGCCGGCCCGCGGAGCTTTCGTGCCGGACGGAGACTCGTGTCGAAGACACAGTGGGGGCGATCGGAACGGCTCCGACCACGACGGGAGCCTGCGCCGCCTGACGAATGGTGGAACGCTCTTGGATGACCGCCGTCGACACGAGCGCGCCCGAGACGAAAGTGCTCTGATTCACGACCGTGACGTAGGTTTGATTGACGTAGGTGACATTCGTAACGTTGACATTCACTTCGGGCCGACGTCCCCACCAGGGCACCAGAGGGTCGCGCGGCGCCAGGGGAAACCAGCCAACGGCGCCTCCGCCGAACGAGGCCGAGGCGCCGAAGGAGGGTCCTCCCCCAACAAAGGCGACCAGGGCGGGCGAATACCGCACCGCACGGACCTCGGGAGACACCGGGACCCAGTACCAACGAGCCGACGAGAAGACCCAGCGGCCATAGTGATAGGGAGCCCAACCCCAGGGTTCGGTTGAAATCCAGGTCCATCCCCAGGGGTCCTGCCAGAACCAGCGTCCGGAACGGTACGGCGCCCAGCCGACTTCCACGGACAACGGCCTCCAAACCCTTCCATATTCCGGAAGCGATTCCCAACTGCCGTACTCATCGAGATCATCCGCTCCAACGACATCGGAGCTGACGTATTGATGCGAACGCGTGCGGCTCACGCGGTCCTCGCGAGCGTCGACCCACACATCCCATCGATCTGGCCCTGGAAGGGATACCACCTCGAATCGGGGCTGGTCGGTCCCCTCGATGGTCATCGCCTCGCCGGCGCTCAAGGCCACCTGGCCCCCGCCCGCAGCGATCGTCGCGTTGCCGCGGCGCACCGAGACGCGCGTTTCTCCCGACTCGTCCACATCGATCCGATAGCGACCAGGTCCCTCGAACGTCACGGCGGCATTCGGAGTGTCGACTTCGAACGTCTCGTTGCGGCCCAGACTCGGAATTGCGAAGGAGGATATGCCGGCCTTGACGGCAAACTGTTTGATGTCGTCACTCAGGTTCAACGCAGTGAGATCGGTTCGCGAGCCGAGGCGAATCACTCCGCCACCCTCGAGCTGAAGCTCCATGCTCCCGTCATCTGTGTAGACGCGGTCGCCAAAAGTCATCGGCACGTTCTGATCGGCGCTTTGCCATTGATCCGGGTCATCCCCCCGTGCGTACGCGACGTTGCCCTGGATATAGGAAACGCGAGCGACGGTCTGGGTGATGTCCTCATCGTCGTTACGGAGCCCTTGCGCCGAAGCGAGCGAAGGTCCGAAAGCGCTCAAGAGAACGACCGCGAGTCGGAGTCTTGCGAGTGACGTCATGAGTTTTTCTCCGGGGCAATCGCGAACGATGCGTCTTTTTTGATCGATGTGGAACGCGTTGGAATGGGGCCAGTGTGCTCGACGATCGAAATGCTTTCGTTACGCCGACGGCGCCCCATCAGGAAAATGATCCCGATGATACCCAGCAGGAGGCCCCCGATGAGCAACCACATGGACCCCGTTGCCCGGTCCGCTGGGGCGGGCTCTGCCGCCGTCGGCGCAACGGGCAGCTGTTCGGCAATCGGAGCGGGGGCAACGGCGGGCTCGACGGCGATCGCGGCCGTGCCGGTCGAAGCAGACGGATTGGTCGTCGTATCGCTCGTGGCCACTGCAGCGGACGCGGCGGCGGCGGCGAGCTTCTCCGGGGCACCGGTCTCTTGCGGTATCGCGCGCGGCTTGCGGACGCGCAGGGGCTTGCCGGGCTTCGTCGCCCCCATCGCCGGCGAGTCGGAAGGACTCAGAGTGATGGGAGCCGGGATCGCTTCGGGGCTCGCGACTTCCTTGGGCACGGGTGTCACTTCCAGAGCTGGAGTGCTCTCGACAGCGGGAACTGCCGGCGCGACAATTTCTGCAGCCGCGGCGGTCGGCTGAGCAGAGATCGGAGTCGGCGTCGCAACTGGCGTCGCGTTTGGGTCTTGCGCCCAGGAATGGCTGGCAACCGCGAAGACGGACGCAGCAATCAATGCTCGATAGGTGGATCGCATTATGGGCTCCTTATGCTCTTTATGCTCTGCGCGGCGTCATGCCGCTTGATTTGCCCGACACGGGAAGATGAGGAGCATGTTCCGTGCCATGCCACCTGAAATTTCGCCGGAATTTGCCGCGATGCGCGCTTTCGTATTTGCTGCAGCCAGCCTCCGAAGAGGTGCCAACTGGGAACTATGTGGGGAGCCACTCCTCTTCGCTCGCTTCCCGCAAGGCCCCGGTGCG
>JANMPW010000244.1:0-9177 GCA_031370065.1 Acidobacteriota bacterium | reverse complement strand
CTCGAAGTCGTCGAAGGCATGCAGTTTGACCGGGGCTACCTCTCGCCGTACTTCATCACCGACGCGGAGCGGATGGAAGTCACCCTCGAGAACGCCAAGGTCCTGCTCTTCGAGAAGAAGATCTCCAACATGAAGGACCTGCTCCCGATCCTCGAGCAGATCGCCAAGCAGGGCAAGCCCTTGCTGATCATCGCGGAAGAGGTCGAGGGCGAGGCGCTCGCGACGCTCGTCGTGAACAAGTTGCGCGGCACGCTGCAGGTCGCGTCCGTCAAGGCCCCGGGCTTCGGCGACCGCCGCAAGTCCATGCTCGAGGACATCTCCATCCTGGCTGGCGGCAAGCTCATCTCCGAGGACCTCGGCATCAAGCTCGAGAACGTCAAGTGGGAGGATCTCGGCGACGCCAAGAAGGTCACCGTGGACAAGGACAACACGACGATCGTCGTGGATGACCGCTCCAAGGGCAAGAAGGAAGCCATCCAGGGCCGCGTCAAGCAGATCCGGGCGCAGATCGAGGAGACGACCTCCGACTACGACCGGGAGAAGCTGCAGGAGCGGCTTGCGAAGCTCGTGGGTGGTGTCGCCATCATCAAAGTCGGCGCCGCGACCGAGACCGAGATGAAGGAGAAGAAGGCGCGCGTCGAGGATGCGATGCACGCGACCAAGGCGGCCGTCGAGGAGGGGATCGTCCCGGGCGGCGGCGTGGCGCTGCTGCGCGCCATCGACGCCGTGTCGAAGAAGGCCAACGAGCTGACCGGCGACGAGAAGATCGGGGCGCGGATCGTGATCCGCGCGCTCGAGGAGCCGACCCGCCAGATCGTGGCCAACGCCGGCGGCGAGGGCTCGGTGGTCATCAACGAGCTCAAGTCCAAGGGCGGCAACTTCGGCTACAACGCTGTCAACGAGAAGGTCGAAGACATGATCAAGGCGGGCATCATCGATCCGACCAAGGTCACCAAGAACGCGCTTCAGAACGCGGCGTCGGTGGCCGGCCTGATGCTCACGACCGAGGCGCTCGTCTCCGAGATCAAGGAGAAGGACAAGGCCCCGTCCGGCGGCGGCATGCCGGGCGGCATGGGCGGGATGTACTGATCCCGACGGGAGACGGCAGACGCTAAACGGAAAACGAATCCGTTCGAGCCCCGGCGTAAGCCGGGGCTCTTTTTTTTGGGCCGGCAAACCGGGGCTAGAAGATCCCTTGGAAGGTCTTGCAGGCGCCGGGGTCGCCGGACGTGAGCCCGCGGCGCAGCCACTCCACGCGCTGCTGCGACGAGCCGTGCGTCCAGGACTCCGGCTGGACCCGGCCCGTGGCCATGCGCTGGAGGCGGTCGTCTCCGATCGCGGCGGCCGCGCGCAGGCCGGCTTCCGCGTCTCCGGGCTCCAGCAGCCCCTTGCGCGCCCCGCGATTGCCCCAGACGCCGGCGAAGCAGTCGGCCTGGAGCTCGAGGCGGACGGAGAGCTGGTTGGCGTCCTCCTTCGAGCTGTGGCGCCGCAGCCCGTCCACTTTGTCGGCGATGCCGAGTTGCTGCTGGACGTGGTGGCCGATTTCGTGCGCGATCACATACGCGCGCGCGAAGTCTCCGGGGGCGCCGAAGCGCCGCGAGAGCTCGTCGAAGAACCCGAGGTCGAGGTACACCTTCCGGTCGAGCGGGCAGTAGAACGGGCCCTGCGCCGCCGACCCCTGGCCGCACTCGGTCGGCGTTCCGTCGGTGAAGAGGACGAGCTTCGGCAGCTCGTACCGCTGCCCGGACGCGGCGAAGATGGACGTCCACGTGTCCTCGGTGTCGGCGAGGACGGCGGAGACGAATTTCTTTTCTTTGTCCTCCCGGGCGGGCGCGGCGGGGGAGCCGCCCGCGGGAGGAGCGACGACGCTGCCCGAGGACGATGACCCGTTGAGGAGCTGGAGGATTCGGAGGGGGCTGTTGCCGGTGAGGAGGGAGATGACGAGGACCAGAATCAGCGTTCCAAAGCCGCCCACCGCCACGCGTCCGCCCGAGAATCCGCGCCGGTCTTCGACCTGGTCGCTCTGTCGACCGTCCTCCCATCGCATGGCTGCTGTTATACACCGGTCGGCGGCCGCCCGAGCGTTGCACACGTGTCGTGGCAACAATGGGAACCGGAGGTTTCGATTATCATGATATTCTGAACCCAATGTTCCGACGGTTGGTTCGGCTCCCCGAGCGTCCGCGCGAGTCCTTCTTTCTCTGGGGGTCCCGGCAGACCGGCAAGAGCGCGCTCCTCAAGGCGCTCTATCCGCAGGCCATTCGGATCGATCTGGCGAAGACCGAGTAGTTCGTACGCTACAGCGAGCGGCCCGCGCTCCTCCGGGAGGAGCTCGAGCACAGCCCGCCGGACCCGGTCGTCGTGATCGACGAGATCCAGAAGGTCGCCCCTCTGCTCGAAGAGGTGCGCTGGCTCGTCGAGAACCGCGGGCGCGTTTTCGCGATGTCAGGCTCGAGCGCGCGGCTCCTCCGGCAGTCGGCCCCCTCCCTTTCGGGGCGGGTGGCGCGCTTCGACTTGTTCGGCCTGACTTCGGCCGAGATCGGCCGGCCGTTCGACCTCTGCCGGATGCTCAACCACGGCTACCTGCCGCGGCACTACCTCGCCGACGCTCCCGCGCGCCCGCTGCGCGCCTACGTCGAGAGCTATCTGAAGGAGGAGGCGCTGCTTTCCGGTCTGACGCGGAGCCTGCGCGCCTTCTCCGGTTTCCTGACGGCGGTCGCGCTGACGGACGCGGAGCTCGTCAACTACGCCACGATCGCCCGCGGATGCGGGGTTTCCGCGCCCACGGCCCGCAAGTACTTCCAGGTTCTGGTCGACACGCGCCTCGGGCGGTTCCTTCCGGCCTTCACGAAGCGCCCGAAACGGCGCGTCATCGGGGCGCCGAAGTTCTTTCTCGCGGACGTCGGCATCGTCAACACGCTGACGCGGCGCGGCCCGCTCGTTCCGGGCTCCGAGCTCTTCGGAAAAGCATTCGAGAACTGGATCTTCCACGAGCTGACGGCGGCCTCCCACTACCGGGAGCGGTACATGGAGCTGTCGTACTGGCGCCTCGCGAGCGGGATCGAGGTCGACTTCGTGATCGGGGACATGCGCTGCGCGATCGAGGCCAAGGCGGTCGTCCGCGTCACGTCCGACCACCTGAAGGGGCTGCGCCAGCTCGTCATGGATCAACCGGGTGTCCGCCGCCGCGTCGTCGCGTCGCTCGAACCGAGCCCGCGCGTGACCGAGGACGGGATCGAGATCCTGCCGTGGAGGGTCTTTCTCGACAGGCTGTGGAGCGGGGAGCTCTGGGGGGAATGAGCGCCGAGCGGGCCCCCGGGAAGGTCGCGGCGGTCATCGTGAACTACCGCACGCCCGCCGAGACGGCGATCGCTGCGGCGGCGGTTGCCGGGAGCGCGCCGGAGGCGGAGGTCGTCGTCGTGGACAACGCCTCAGGCGACGCGATCGCCGAAGAGCTCGCGCGCGATGCGCCGGGGGCGCAGCTCGTGAGGGAAAGCGTCAACCGGGGATATGGCGCCGCCTGCAATCGCGGGGCCCGTGAGACGGACCGGCCCTATCTTCTGTTCCTCAATTCCGACGCGGTCGTCGGGCCCGGAGCCGTTGCGGCGCTCGCCGACGCCCTCGACCGCGATGCGGGGTTGGCCGCTGTCGGTCCGCGACTCCGGAACCCGGACGGATCGCTGCAGAAATCCATCCGCCGCCTTCCGACTCCCTGGAGGATTTTTTGCGAGAGCGCGGGCCTCGCGTTTCTCTCGGGCGGCCGGGCGCCGCTCGAGGGCCACACCGCCACCCGCCAGGACCACGCACGGGCTCGCGAGGTCGAGGCCCTCATGGGCGCGGCCCTGCTCGTGCGCCGCACCGCCTTCGAGCAAGTCGGGGGCTTCGACGAGGCGTTCTTTCTTTATGCCGAGGAGACCGATCTCATGGCGCGATGGCGCGAGCGGGGCTGGCGCCTCTTCTACGAGCCGGCGGCAGAGGTCGTGCACGCGGGCGGCCGCTCCGGGGGCGACCGCCTCTTCGGCCAGTTGCACGCGTCGCTCGTGCGGTATGCGCGCAAGCACCACGGGCGGGCCGCGGCGCGTGTTGCCGGCCTCGTCCTCGATGGGGGAGCCGCCGTGCGGTACGCGGCGGCACTCGCGACGCCGGGAGAGCGCGGGCGCATCCGGCGCGCGCGCTATCGCGCGGCCCTGTCGCGGCGCCGTCACCCATAATGCCGTCGCGATGAAGCCGCTTCTCTTCAGCGTCCTCCCGCGGCCGCCGCACCCGACGCGCGACGGTCTCGCGATCCGTAACTACCATCTCCTCGCGGCGCTGGCGGGGCACTTCCGCGTGCGGGCCTTCTCGCTGCTCGACCCGGAGCGGGCCTACGGCGCAGGGGAGCTTCCCCGCGGCGTGGATGTCGAGTGGATTTCCCAGCCGCCGCGCCGGCTGCGCCGGGCGTGGGCGGCGGCCGCGAGCCTCGCCGGAACGGACGCCTACTCCGAGCGTCTCTACCGTTCGCGGGCCCTCTCCAGGCGGGTTGCCGCCGAGGCGGCCGCCGAACGGCCGTCCTGGATCGTCGCGCACTCGTACCACGTGGGTAGGGCGGCGCTCTCGGCCGGATCCCCGGTCTGGATCGACTTCCACAACCTCGATTCCGAGATCTGGCGGCGCTTCGGCGAAGGATCGGAAGGCGGCCCCGCGGCATGGTTTGCGCGCCTGCAGGCGCCGCGCGTTCGGCGTCTCGAGGCGGATCTGGCCTGCCTCGCCGCCGGGCTCTCGTGCGTCTCCCGGCGCGACGTCGAGGCATTGCGGGCGCTCGGCGCTGCGGCCGAGCCGATGGTCGTCGCCAACGGCGTGGACCTCTCCCGGTATCGGATGCGCGCGGAGGCGCCGGAGGACGACGTCGTCTTCTTCGTCGGCGATCTCTCCTGGCCCCCCAATGCCGACGCCGTCCGCTGGCTGCGCGAGAAGGTGTGGCCGGACTTGAAGCGGGCGAAGCCTCAGGCGCGCGTCGAGATCCTCGGGCGCGAGGCGCCGGCGGACGTGCGCGGCTTTGCGGCGTCGGACTGGGTGCTGCTCGGCGAAGGTGCCGACACGCGCCCGCACTGGGCCCGGGCCGCCGTGGCGGTCGTGCCGCTCGTCGCCGGCGGGGGAACGCGGCTGAAGATCCTCGAGGCGGCGGCCTCCGGCGTGCCGGTCGTTTCCACGCCGATCGGCGCCGAGGGACTCGAGTTCGCGCCCGACACCGAGATTCTCCTGCGCGAAGACGCGGCCGGATTCGCGGCCGCAGTGGCAGGGCTGCTGGCCGACCGCGCGGCTGCCCGAAGGCAGGCGCTGGCCGCGCGCGCCCGGGTCGAAGCGCTGTACAACTGGGAGCGGATTGGTGAGGAGTTCGCGCGCGAGCTTGGGAGCCGCGCGGCCGGGCGCCCATGACCGGCCTGGCCGCGGCCCTCGCTATCGGTGCGATCGCCCTCTTCGCGTGGTCCTACCTCGTTTATCCGCCGCTCATCCTCGGCCGGGCGGGCGTGCTCGTTCCGGACGCCGTCGCTGCGCCGTCCGCGCCGTACTCGGTGGAGGTCGTCCTCTCGGCGGCCGACGAGGAGTCGGTCATCGCCGCGCGCGTCGAAAATCTGCTTTCCCAGAATGGCGGCGCAGACTATCGGATCGCGATCGGATGCGACGGCTGCCGGGACAAGACGGCGCAACGGGCGCGCGGGGCGGGCGGAACACGCGTGCGCGTCGTGGAGTTTCCATCGAGGCGTGGGAAGGCCGCGGTCGTCAACGACCTCGTGCGCGACTCGACGGCGGATCTGCTGGTTTTCACCGACGCGAACACGCGCTTCGCGCCGGGGGCCGTCTTCGCCCTCGCGCGCGCGTTCGACGACCCGCAAGTCGGGGCAGTGTGCGGCCGGCTGATTTTCGAGAGGGCGCAGGGTGCCCGGGAGACGCCCGAATCGGACTTCTGGGACCGCGAGACGCGGATGAAGGAGGCGGAGGGCGCCCTCGGAATTTGCCTCGGCGCCAACGGCGCAATCTACGCCGCGCGCCGCGCGCTCGTTCTGCCGCTGCCGGAGGACACGACCTCGATGGACGATTTCCTGATCCCGGTGCGCGTGGCGCGCGCCGGGCGCAAGGTCGTGTTCGCGGGCGGCGCCGTCGCGCGCGAGGATACGGCGCGGGACGTCGCCGCCGAAGTCTGGCGGCGCCTTAGGATCGGGATCGGCGCAGGCCAGGTCCTCCGGCGTGAGCGGTGGCTCTACGCGGCGGGCGCCCACCCGCTCCTGACCCTGGCCTTTCTCTCCCGCAAGGCCGCCCGTTGGCTCGCGCCGCTGCTGACGCTGGCCGCGGCGGTTGCGGCGCTCTTCTCGGCGGCGCTACGCCCTTTCGGAGCGGCGGCGCTTCTTTTCGCGCTCCTGCTCGTCGGCGTCGCGCTGCTCAAGCCCCGCCTGGGAGGAGCGACGGGGAGGCTCTATTATTTCGGCGTGTTGAACGTTGCACTCGCGCTCGGCGTGGCCGCAGGGCTCGCCGGCTACGCGCGCCCGGTCTGGGCGCGGACGGAGCGCTCCTGATGGCGCGCCGCCGGCCGTCGGCTTTCCGCACCGTCGCGCTCGCGGGCGACCTCACGATCGCGGTCGCGGCCCTGTACGCCGGTTTCTTCCTGCGCACGCACGTCGCGATCCCCGGAACGCTCGGTCTGTTGCCGGGCGGCAGCGTGCGCTTCACGTTCTGGAACATCGTGATCGTTGCCGCCGTGCAGGCGATGGCGCTCTGGCTCTTCGGCCTGTACCGGGACCACGAGCGGTTTCGGGAGCCGCTCGCGCGCCTGCTCCTGCCGGCGCTGTTTCTCGAGCTTCTGACGCTGGCCTCGGTCTACTTTCTCGCGCAGCCGTATTCCTTTCCGCGGTCCGTCCTCGTGATCTACCTGGTCGTCAACGGGCTTGTGCTCGCGAGCTGGAGGACGGCGCTCGACCGCGTCTTCCCGCAGCCCCGGCGGCGCGCGGTGATCGTCGGCAGCGGTCCTGCAGCCACGCTGATCGCCGACACGATCCGGCGCCATTCCTGGACCGGCGTCGAGCTCGCGGGTCTCGTCGGGGAGGGCGATGGAGGGCCGGCCGACGTGCCGGTGCTGGGTCCGGTCGAAGACCTGCTGGCGATCGTGGAAGCCCGGGAGATCGACGAGGTGATCCTGACGCCGGAGGCGGCCTGGTGGCGCGACGAAATCCCGGAGCGCATTCCTCCGGACTGGCGCGCGGACTTGCTCGTCTGGCCCTCGCCGTTCGAAACGATGATCGGGCGCCTGCGCTTCCGCATCGTCGGAGATCTTCCGCTGCTCGAGGCGCGCGTGCGGCCGCTCGACGGCGCGGGGGGCTTGCTGAAGCGGGCCTTCGACGTTCTGGTTTCGGCGGGGGCGCTGCTCCTACTTGCGCCGGGCCTCGCCCTGGCGGCCGTGCTCGTCGCGGGCACGTCGCCGGGAGGCGTCTTTTACCGGCAGATGCGCGTGGGCCGGGATGGGAGGCACTTCGAGCTCTGGAAGCTGCGCACCATGAAGCAGGGCGCCGAGATCGAAACCGGCGCCGTGCTCGCCGTGCCGGACGACCCGCGCGTGACGGTGATGGGCCGGGCCCTGCGCGGCGCTCGGATCGACGAGATTCCGCAGCTCTGGAACGTGCTGCGCGGCGACATGAGCCTCGTGGGCCCGCGGCCGGAGCGGCCCGAGTTCGCACACCGTTTTGCGAAGACCGTGTCCGGCTACGCGCTGCGCCATGCGGCGCGCCCGGGCTTGACCGGCCTCGCGCAGGTGTCGGGCGAGTACTCGAGCGAGCCCGAGATCAAGTTGCGTTACGATCTGGCGTACTTGAATAACTGGTCTCTTTTTCTCGACCTCGCGATCCTGCTGCGCACGCTGCCGGTCGTCCTGACGCGCAGTGGCATCTGACGCGCCGGGCGGCCGCAAGGTCGCCGTCGTGATGCCCGCATACAACGCGGAGCAGACGCTCGAGCGGACCTACGCCGACGTACCGCAGACCCACGTGGACGACATCATCCTCGTCGACGACTGCTCCCGCGACCACACCGTCGAGATCGCGAGAAAGCTCGGCATCCACGTCGTGGTCCACCCGCGCAACCGGGGCTACGGGGGCAACCAGAAGACGTGCTACCGGACGGCCCTCGAACGGGGCGCCGACGTCGTGATCATGGTCCACCCCGACCACCAGTACGATCCGACGGTCATCCCGCACCTGCTCGAAGGGCTGGCCGGGGGCAACGACGCCGCGTTCGGCAGCCGCATGCTCGGCGGCCGGCCGATCCAGGGCGGCATGCCGAAGTGGAAGTACCTCGGCAACATCCTGCTGACGGCGATCGAGAACGCGACGTTCCTGATCTACCTGACGGAGTACCACAGCGGATTTCGCGCGTACACACGCAAGTACCTCGAGGCCGTCAATCTCGAGGCCAATTCCGACGGCTTCGTCTTCGACACGGAGATCATCGCGCAGGGGATGTCGAAGGGCCTGCGCATCTACGAGATCCCGATCGAGACGCGCTACTTCGACGAGGCCTCGCAGATCGCGTTCGGCCCCTCCGTGCGCTACGGGTTCGCGATCCTGAAGACGATGCTGCTGTACAAGCTGCACGTCTGGGGGATTTACTCGAGCAGGATCTTCCGGGACGCGAAGCGGTAACCGGTCCCTTTTTCGCTACCTTCTCTCCTGTTCCGGCAGCGGCGGCGGTTCCGTGAGTTTTCCCTGTCGCAGCTGCTCGGAGAGGCGCGCGATCTCGGCGAGCAGCGGGTCCTTCACGGCCGGCGCAAGCGACTCGAGGATCTCGGGGCTCACCCATCCGGCGCGCAGATGCGCGGCAGCGGCGCTGTCGGAACGGTTGAGCATGGCGTAGGCGCGTCCCAGGTTCAAATCGATCTCCGCACGCTCCCCGGTGGCGAAGGCCTCGCGGTAGAGCTCGAGGGCGCGTTCGGGCCGCCCGGTCACGAGGCAGGAGGAGCCGGCCAGAACCCACGGCCGGGGATCGTCGGGAAGGCTGCCCGTCGTCAAGAGCGCGAGCTCGCCGACGGCGCCGATGTTCCTCGCCGTCTCCGGGTCGTCGCTGCGGTCCAGGAGACTTCGAAACGCAGTCGTCGCGTATCCGACGCGGCGCTCGGCGGCGTAGCGTGGGATCTCCGGCCAGGCCAGCGCCGCG
>JANMPW010000235.1:0-6746 GCA_031370065.1 Acidobacteriota bacterium | reverse complement strand
GCGGCAAATACGAGGTTGCTCTTGTAATACACAATCACATCGGGTGTCGGGATCTGTGCGGAGGTGTCAGTTGCAGATGCGGCGGAAGCCGCAACGAGGCAAGAGACTGCGAGAATTAGAGAGTGCATCATTTCGGCCCCTGTGGGAGGCAGGATCCTCAGTTGTCGGGCGCTTCGGCAAAAACCGGAGCGCTATGACGCAAATCATAGGCAGGGGGTGGGCCGGCCCCAGACTCGCCTCAAAGGAGGACGCACTTAGTGATGCCCAATAACTCGCTCTTACGGCTGGCGTTCTTGACGCTCCTCGCGCTGGCCTGCGTCGTCTCTGCCGCCTCGGCCTACACCGGCGCCACGGTCACGGGAGGGGGAGCGATTTCCGGGACCGTGACGGCTCCCGGCGCGAAGGCGCTTCCCGCCCTCAAAGTGGCCAAGGACGTCCAGGTCTGCAGCGCGACCCACCAACCCGAGACGATCGTCATCGGCAAGGACGGGGCGCTGGCGAACGCCGTCGTCTACCTCAAGGACATCGCCTCGGGCAAGCCGCTCGAAAAGACGGCCAATGCTTTGCTCGACAACAAGGGGTGCACCTTCGCGCCGCACGTGTCGGTCGTTCCCGTTGGTTCGACGCTGATGATTCGTAACTCCGACAACCTCCTCCACAACACGCACGCGCTTCTCGGCGCCGATACGCTCTTCAACCTGGCGTTGCCGATCACGGGAATGCAGCTTCCGCAGACGATGAAGAAGCCGGGGATCGTCACCTTCAAGTGCGACGCGGGGCACACATGGATGTCGGCATACGTCTTCGTCGTGGACCAGCCCTATTACGCCGTCACGGACGCGGCCGGAAAGTTCGAGCTCAAAGACGTTCCGCCCGGCGCCTATACCCTCGTGGTCTGGCACGAATCGCTCGGCACGCAGGAGCAGAAGGTGACCGTCGCCGCAGGCAAGCCGTCTGCTGCCGGGTTCGCTTTCGCTGCCAAATAGCCAGATGCAGATCGCGGTCCCGGTTCCACGCGCCGTTTTTCACGTCGAATCCCGCCTCGGCCGGCTCGTCGTGGAGGCGGGAGTCGCGGGAGGCGGTGCCGGTGGAGCCGAGAACCTCGCGAAGACGCTCGCCCTCGCTCTCGAGCCGGTCTACCGGAGGGCCGCCGGCGCGGGGGATAGGGCGGACGGGTTCGATGCGGTTTACCGACGTCTCTTTTCCGAGTGGGGGTACGAAGGGCTGATCGAGGAGGTCGTTGGCGAGCACCCGCAGGTCGTCGCGGCCGTCGACGAGATCTGGCTCGGGTGCGCCGAACGGCAGGGCAGCGCGGGAGCGGACCTGGGCGGGCCGGCGTTGCGCCAGCTCGGGATCTGCCTTCCGGCCGCGCTCTTTCTCGAGCCCGAGGCGCTGCGGCTCTTCCTGCGGCGCGAGCTTCTCCACGTGGAGGACACGCTCGACCCCGGGTTCGGGTACCGCCCCGGTCCTTTGCGTGCCGGCCGCCCCGGAGCCATGGAGAACCTGGCGCGCGACCGACTGCGGCTGCTCTGGGGCATCTCGGTGGACGGCCGGCTCGCGCGGCGCTTTCCCGTGTACGAGAAGTTGCGGGCCGAAAGGCTCGCCCAGGCGCGGGGGATGTATCGCAGCCTGCCGGATGCGTTGCCGGAACGGCTCGTGGCCGCGCTCTGGCTCGGGCCGCGGCCTCGGTTCGAGGAGCTGCGCCTGCAGGTGTGCGACCACGAGAGACTGTTTGAGGCCTATCTGCCGGAGGCGCGTCCGGAGGCCGGGGCGTTTCTGCCCGGTTCTCCCTGCGCCCTCTGCAGCTTTCCGGTCGCCCGGGTCGTCGTGGAGTGGGGAGGCGAGGCCGAGCGGCGGCTCGCTCTCCGGATCAGTGAGGACTTTCCCACCTGGCGGCCCGAGCTCGGAGCTTGTGAGCGTTGCGTCGAGGGATACGCCGTTCGGGAGGGGACGTGGCTGTGAGCACGGACTCGCGCCGCGATTTCTTTCGGAAGTGGTCGGCACCGGTCGGCCGCTTCACACTTGCCGCGACCCGGCCGGCGGTTGCCTCCATCGCTCCGGACATGTGCGCAGGCTGGTCGGGGAGCGACTGTCGGATCTGCGAGGCGGTCTGCCCGCGCCCGGGCGCCGTGCAGTTCGCGGCGACCGGGAAAGCTCCGTACGTCGACCGCGAGCTCTGCGACGGGTGCGGTCTGTGCATCGCGGCGTGCGAATACGCGGGCTCCACCGGAGCCATGCGCTGGGTGTCCCGATGAGCCGGAGCGAGGAGGCGTGATGAAAACGACCCGGAGGCAGTTCGCGAAGATCGCCAGCGCCGCGGGGACCGCAGCCGCTCTCGGGAAGAAGGTCTTCGGTTTCCAATGGCTCGAGCCGGTCGCCGTCGACAACCCGCTCGCGGCCTATCCGTCGCGTGACTGGGAAAAGGTCTACCGGGACCAATACCGCTACGACTCCTCCTTCACCTGGGTGTGCTCACCCAACTGCACGCACGAATGCCGCTTGCGCGCTTTCGTCCGCAACGGTGTGTTCACGCGTGCCGAGCAAAACTACGACTCGGGAAGAATCGGCGACCTGTACGGCAACCAGGCCTCGCCCCACTGGAATCCCCGTGGCTGCTCCAACGGATTCACCTTTCAGCGCCGCGTCTACGGTCCGTACCGGCTCCGCTATCCGATCGTGCGCAAGGGCTGGAAGGCCTGGGCCGACGACGGCTTCCCCGAGCTCGACGAGGCAGGTCGCGCGAAGTACAAGTTCGATTCCCGCGGCACCGACGAGTTCCTGCGCGTTTCCTGGAACGACGCCTTCACCTACGTCGCGAAGGGCTGCATCGCCGTCGCGAGGCGCTACAGCGGCGAGGAGGGGAGAAAGCGCCTCCTCGCACAGGGCTACCCGGAGGAGATGCTCGAGCACTGGGGCGGCGCCGGCACACGGACGATCAAGACACGCGGTGGCATGGGCGTGCTGGGCTTCATCGGCAAGTACGGGATGTATCGCTTCTCCAACGGCATGGCGCTCCTCGATGCGCACATCCGCAAGGTCGGGCCCGAAGAGGCGAAGGGCGGCCGCGTCTGGTCCAACTACACCTGGCACGGCGATCAGGCGCCAGGCTTTCCCTTCGTGCACGGGCTGCAGTCCTCGGAGGTCGACTTCAACGACCTCCGCAACTCCAAGCTCCACGTTTCGATCGGGAAGAACCTGATCGAGAACAAGCGAGCGGACAACCACTTTTTCACCGAGCTCATGGAGCGCGGGGCGAAGATCGTGGTCATCGCGCCCGAGTACTCGCCCGCCTCGCAGAAGGCGGACTATTGGATCCCCGTGCGGCCGGCGTCGGACGCGGCGCTGCTGCTTGGCGTCTCGAAGATCCTGATCGATGAGAAGAAATACGACGCCGACTTCGTCAAGAAATACACAGACCTGCCCCTGCTCGTTCGGACCGACACGCTCCGACGTCTGAAGCCCGAGGACTTCCTCCCCGCCTATGCGCCACCCGACCTGTCTTCGGGCATGTCGGGAAAGCGGCAGGGGCTCACCGCCGAGCAGCGCAAGGAGGTTGGAGACTTCGTCGTCTGGGACAAGAAGTCCGGGGCGCCCGTTCCCGTCACTCGCGATGAGATCGGTCCATTCTTCGAGAAGAAGGGGATCGATCCGGCTCTCGGCGGAACCTATGCGGTCCGGGGTCTCGACGGCCGGCCGATCGAGGTCAAGCCGCTCTTCGAGCTCTACCGGACTCATCTGGCCGACTACGACCTCGACAGCGTGGCCGAGATGACCTCGGCGCCGAAGGAGCTGATCCGCCGGCTCGCCGAGGACATCGCCACGCTCTCGCCGGTGGGCATCCACATCGGCGAGGGACTGAACCACTGGTTCCACGCGACCGAGATGAACCGGGCCTGCTACCTGCCGCTCATCCTCACCGGAAACATCGGGCGGCCCGGAGCTGGGTGCCACACCTGGGCCGGCAACTACAAGGCGGCGCTCTTCCAGGCCTCGGCAGAGAGCGGGCCGGGCTTCAAGGGGTGGATCGCCGAGGACCCGTACCATCTCAACCTCGACCCCGACGCGGACGGCAAGGATATCCACGCCCACGCCTACACCTACGACGAGGAGGTCGGCTACTGGAACTACTCGGACCGCCCGCTCACGGTCGATACGCCGAAGCTCGGGCGCAAGTGCTTCACGGGCAAGACTCACATGCCGACACCCACAAAGGCGATCTGGTTCACCAACGTGAACCTCATCAACAACGCCAAGTGGGCTTACCAGATGATCAAGAACGTCGACCCGCTCGTCGAGATGATCGTCGCGACGGACATCGAGTTGAACGGCACCGTCGAGTACTCGGACATCGCGCTCGCCGCCTCGAGCTGGGTCGAGACGGAGACCCAGGAAGTCACCGGCTCCTGCTCGAACCCGTTCCTGCAGATCTGGAAGGGAGGCATGCGCGCGGTCTACGACACGAAGGACGACGCGCAGATCGTGGCCGGAGTGACCCGGCGCCTCGGGGAGCTGATCGGCGACCAGCGCCTCACGGATCTCTGGAAATTCGTGCACGAAGGCCGAAGCGAGGTTTACATCCAGAGGCTGCTCGACGCCTCCTCGACGACGCGGGGCTACGAGGTCGCCGACATTCTCGCCGGAAAGTACGGCGAGCCTGGGGTGGCGCTCTTCCTCTTCCGGACCTACCCGCGCATTCCTTTCTACGAGCAGATGGTCGACGGGGAGCCCTTCTATACGCCGACCGGGCGACTCCAGGCTTATAACGACGAGCCGGAAGTCATCGAGTACGGCGAGAACTTCATCGTTCACCGCGAGGGACCGGAGGCCACGCCGTACCTGCCGAACGTCATCGTGTCCTCGAACCCCTTCATCCGGCCCGAGGACTATGGGATCCCGAGGGAGCACATGGGGGCGGGGGAGCGCCAGGTGCGCAACATCAAACTCCCGTGGAAGGAAGTGAAGAAGACGAAGAACCCACTCTGGGAGAAGGGTTATCAGTTCTTCTGCCTGACGCCGAAGTCGCGCCACTCGACGCATTCTTCGTGGCAAACGACCGACTGGCATTTCATCTGGAACAATCAGTTTGGCGACCCGTATCGGGCCGACCGCCGCGCTCCGGGCGTGGGCGAGCACACGCTGCACATCCACCCGCAGGCCGGGCGCGACCAGGGCATCCAGGACGGCGACTACGTTTACGTGGACGCCAACCCGGCCGACCGCCCGTACGAGAACTGGAAGCCGGACGATCCCTTCTACAAGGTCTCGCGCCTCATGTTGCGGGTCAAGTACAACCCGGCCTACCCCTACAACATCGTCATGATGAAGCACGCGCCGTGGATGGCGACCGAGAAGACCGTCCGGGCGCACGAGACTCGGCCGGACGGGCGCGCGCAGTCGGAGGGCACCAACTACCAGTCCTCCTTCCGCTACGGCTCGCAGCAGTCCATCACGCGCGGCTGGGCGATGCCCATGCACCAGCTCGACTCCCTCTTCCACAAGGCGAAGGCGAAGCAGGGATTCCTCTTCGGTTTCGAGGCGGACAACCACGGCATCAACACGGTGCCGAAGGAGACGCTGGTGAAGATCATGAAGGCCGAGGACGGCGGTCTCGGCGGCAAGGGGATCTGGAAGCCGGCGACGAGCGGGTGCACGCCGGGTGGCGAGAGCGACGCGATGAAACGGTACCTCGCCGGCGAGCTGACGACGGTCAAGAAGGGATAGCGAAATGCCTTACGGAGAAGCGGATCTCGAGGACCCGCAGGAGCTCGTCGGCGTCGCCGTCCCGGATGGCGACGAGGATGAGATGGCCCGAGTCTTCGTCGAGGAGTACGTGCGAATCGGGTGCGTGGACGCGGACCTCTGGAGGATGTTCCGGTCGAGTTTCTACGCCGGCCTGCACCGCATTCTCCAGAAGCGGGGGGAGGCGTACGTGGCGGCGCTCATCGAAGAGGTCCGCGCACAGTGGGGCCACTGGAGGAAGCTGCCATGAACCCGAAAGTCTTCAACTGGCAGCTCGGCCGCGAGATGGAGTACCCGTACGCGGGGAGCCATCCGGAACGGCAGTTTGCTTTCGTCTTCAACATCAACCGCTGCATCGCCTGTCAGACCTGCACGATGGCCTGCAAGTCCACGTGGACCTTCTCGAAGGGGCAGGAGTACATGTGGTGGAACAACGTCGAGACGAAGCCCTACGGCGGCTATCCGCAGAACTGGGACTCGAAACTCCTCGGAATGCTCGACGACGCGAATCCCGACGGCCAGACATGGAATGAAGCAGCGCGAGACAAGGGCCCGTACGGCGTCTTCGAGGGAAAGACCATCTTCGAGGCCGCAGCCACGCAGCCGGTCGAGCCAGGGCAGCGCGCCCTCGGATATCTCCCTTCGGAGGACGAATGGCGTTTTCCCAACATCGGGGAGGACGTCTCCACCGGCTACGCGGGGGGCGAGCTCGGCATCTCGAAGGAAGGCGCGCAGCTTCCGGAGCACGGGAGCTGGTTTTTCTATCTGCAGCGCCTCTGCAACCACTGTTCGTATCCAGCGTGCCTGGCCGCCTGCCCGCGCGGGGCGATCTACAAGCGGCCCGAGGACGGCGTGGTTCTCATCGACCAGGAGCGCTGCCGCGGCTACCGCAAGTGCATGGAGGCGTGCCCCTACAAGAAGACGATGTTCCGCGCGACGACGCGCGTGACGGAGAAGTGCATCGCCTGCTTCCCGCGGCTCGAAGGCAAGGACCCGCTCTCCAAAGG
>JANMPW010000560.1:0-1841 GCA_031370065.1 Acidobacteriota bacterium | reverse complement strand
GAAGAGGCCCGCCGGCAGCGCGACGTTGAAGTGCACGGTCTTCACATCACGCTGGAGCGGCGACAGCCCGGCGCGCCGGACGACCGTGTGAAACGGCACCTGGATGCCGTTGACGTTACGGTAGTCGCTGTAGGCTTCCTCGCTGCGCCCCTCGGGTTCGGCGAGGTAGCGCGTTTTCTCGATCAGGCCGTTGTCACGATTGATGAGCAGCGTCAGCGGAGTCATGCCTCCGCCGGAGATCTCGATCGCGCCGAGCGTGGGCGGATCATCAGCCGCCGTATCCACCTCGCGCACGACCAGAGTGCCTGCCGCCGCTTTCAGCAATAGAGGGACGATGTCTCTCTGGATGCTCGCCTGGATCGGTCCGCGCGCCTCCGGCGGGAGCTCGCTCGTGCCGCGGTCGTCCTGGATCCAGTAGCGGCCGTCGGCGTACACCTGCGAGAGCTTGCCGCCCGGGGTCTCGGCATCCAGGCGATACCGATCCGGATACTCGATCGAGGTCACGACCGGAAATGCGACCGGCTTGCCGTCCGACTCCGTCGTCATCGTGCCCTCGGCGCGGACCGTCTTGATCTGCCGCAGCTTGGCGAGCCCGCCCTTCGCGGCGATCGCCTTGTCGAGCAGCGCCCTCGCCACGTTGGTCTGCACGTTGCCGTCCTTGTCGTTCATCAGCGCGGGCTTCAGCGCCGGCACCACGTAGGCAACGGGCTGCATCCCGCCGGGTCCGGCGGCCGGCTTCCGGCGCAGATCCGCCGCCGACAGATCGAGCGCCGACGCCGGGATCACCTCGAACTTGTCGAACCCGGCCCCGGGTAGCTGTTTCACGAAGGCCGAGGCGTCGCCGACGAGCACGACCGTGAGCTTGTCGGGATGCAGGTAGCTCCGTGCCACGCGCTGCACGTCGTCCGGCGTGACCGCATTGACGCGCTCGCGGTAGGTCTGCAGGTCGTTCAGGTTGAGCCCGAAAAACACCGCGTTCAGGATCTGCAGCGCGATCTGGCTCGGTGTTTCGATCGTGAGCGGGAACGAACCGGTGAGATATTCCTGCGCCCCTGCCAACTCGCGGTCCCCGACACGGTCGCGCAGCATTTTCCAGACTTCGTCGACCATCAGCCGGAGCGTCTCGCCGGTCGTCGCCGATCGCGTGTTGGTCTGCGCCACGATGTCGCCGGTCTGCTTCAGGGCGTTGAAGTCCGCCGACGCGCCGTAGGTCAGGCCGCGCTCGGATCGGAGGACGCGGTGGAGGCGGTTCGCCCCTTCCCCGCCGAGGACCTTCGAGGCGAGGTCCATCGCCATGAAGTCGTCGCTCTTGCGCGGGATCGCGAGGTTGCCGACCCGGATCTCGGTCTGGACGGCACCCGGCTTGTCGATCACGACCACGCGGCGCGTCGGGGGCGGGGGGTCGATCGACTTCAGCAGCTCAGCGGCCGTCTTCGCCCAGCTGCCGAACGCGCGCTCGGCTCCCGCGAACGCCTCTTCCGGCGTCACGTCGCCGACGATGGCGAGGATGGCGTTGTTGGCGCCGAACCACTTCTGGTGGAACGCGAGCAGATCCTCACGCGTAAGGGCCGCCATCGTTTCCGGAGTGCCCGACTGCGGCCGGCCGTACGGATGGAAACCGTAGACCAGCCGGTCGAAGACGATGTTCGCCAGAAACTCAGGGTCGTCGTAGCTGACGCGCATGCCCGACAGCGCCTGCTGGCGCTGCCGCTCGATCTCGTCCTTCGCAAACGCCGGATGCTGCGCCACGTCCGAGACGAGATCCAGCGCGAAGTTCAGGCTGTCTTTCATCACGACCGCCTGGATGAAGCTCAGGTCGGATCCCGCGCCGGTGCCCATCG
>JANMPW010000520.1:0-1622 GCA_031370065.1 Acidobacteriota bacterium | reverse complement strand
TCGCCCGCGCGTCGGCGAACTGGTCGCGTACCGTCGGAAAACGGTCGAGGAGGCGTTGCCAGCCAGGCGCGCCCTCGGAGAGCCGCAGCTCCCGCGCGAGCCAGGGTGTCGCGGCGACGCCGGCGCTCGTGATGCGATTGTTGAAGCGAAGCACCCAGATCCATCCGCCGGCGAACACGTGGTGCAGCGCCGCGTCGTCGGCCGGGTAGGGCGGCTGATCCGCTGAAGGGAAGATCCCCATCTCATCGATTCGCCGGACGCCTTCGAAGTGCGCGAAGAGCCCCTCGGTCTCCGGCAGGTCCGGGAACGGGACGGACTCCAACCCGAGCGCGCGGTGGAGAAATCCGCCGGGCCCCGAAGCATCGATGACGAAGCGGGCGCGCAAGCGCATCGGGCGGCCGAGCCGCTCGGCGTCGAGCTCAAATCCGGCGGCGCCCCCGGACATCCCGCGGAGCTCCGTGAAATCGAGGTACTCGGCGCCCTCCGCCGCGGCCTCGCCGGCGAGGAACCGGTCGAAGTCGGGGCGGTACCAGTGGGTGTCGGCAACCTCGTCGTTGGGGCTCGCCGCGACGAGGAGCTGGTCGCACCGGTCTGCGTCGCCGCGAAAGCGCTCTCCGCGCTCGTGCGCGTAGAACGTGAAGCCGCGCTTCAAGCCACACCCGACTTCCGGGTAGCTGCGCTGCCACGTCCCCCATGCGGCGAGGGGCCGGATGCGCGGCAGGTCGTAGCGCTCCGCGAGCTCCTCGAGCAGGAGGTTGGCGAGCGGCGAGGAGGACTCTCCAATCGCGAAGCGCGGATGCGCTCCCCGTTCGATGAGGACGACGGACCGCCCCGCGCGCCGCGCCAGTAGCGCCGAGAGCGATCCGCCGAAACCGGAGCCGACGACGGCGACGTCGAAAACGCCGCTCACGCGCGGCCTCCGCAGGCCGGGCACGAAATACGCGGCCGGACTGTCTGCCGCAGGTTCATCTCCCGCAGGCGCGCCGCGCGCGCGGGCAGGCATGCGCCGCAGCGCCCGAACCGTTCGAGGTCCCAGAGGTCGGCAAAGACGCGGCCCCGGCCGAGCTGGAGGCCGAAATCGAGCGCGGATTCGAGGCTCGCGAGGCCCGGTTGCGCGAAGTCGCCGCGCTCGGCCAGAGCGTCGAGAGCCCCGTTTCCCGCGCGGGTCGGGATGAGGGAGACGGCCGATGCGCCGCAGTCGAACGCGAAGTGGATCGAGCGACAAGCCCAGTCCAGGGCTTCCTCCTCCGGTACCCAGGGCAGACCGATGAGGACGAAGACGCGCAGCGCAACACCCGCCTGCTGCAGGAAGGCCGCGGCCCTCTGGAAGTCCGCGAGGGACATGCGCTTGTTCAATCGGGGAAGAACCTCCGGGTGGACCGTCTCGAGGCCGAGCGCAACCTCCAGCCGGCCATCGAGCAGGTCGCGAAGGCGCAGGCAGAGTTCGCCCACGAGGGCCGGATGCGACTCGACGATCACCCGTTCGAAGGGCCGAACGAGCGCGGCGATCTCCTCATGCTCTTCGGGGCGAATCGCCTGTGCGTCGAAGAAGCTGCCCGCGTTGTACAGCTTGACCTGGCGCGCCGGCGGCAGGGACGCGAGCGCCCAGCGGATCTGCGCGA
>JANMPW010000502.1:0-3904 GCA_031370065.1 Acidobacteriota bacterium | reverse complement strand
TGAGATCGGAGTGCCGAGCTCCCGCATCGCGCTAGTCATCGAGGCATCGAACGAGAGTTGGAGGTATGAATGGCAGCAAAGAAAACGGCCACGAAGGCTTCCTCGAGGAACAAGGTCCCCAAGAAGGCGAAGGCTGCGCCGGCGAGGGTCCGCGCGGGAGCGGGGACTCTGAAGATGAGCTCGGCGTCGCCGGGCTTCACGGTGAATGACCTGGAGAAGAGCCTCGCCTGGTACCGCGACGTCCTCGGGTTCGTTGTCGAGGAGCGCTGGGAGCAGGAAGGGAAGCTGACCGGGGTCCAGCTCCAGGCCGGCAGCGTCAGTTTCATGATCGGACAGGACGACTGGAAGAAGGGCCGCGATCGGAAAAAGGGAGTGGGCTTCCGGCTGTACTGCACGACGACACAGGACGTCGACGTCCTCGCGGGCAGGATCGTGGCGCGGGGCGGCAAGCTCGACCAGGAGCCGCGCGACCAGCCCTGGGGCGTGCGCGATTTCGCCCTGATTGATCCGGACGGGTTCAAGATCACTATTGGGGCGGAGAAGCGCTAGGGAGGACCGGCTCGGCCAAGACCGGGCGCGCCTCGGTCTTGCACCGGGGGATCAAGAGGCGAAGAGAAGGGCGGTCGCCCGGGAGCCGCGTCCCCGGTGCTCACCGCGCGATTGGAAGGAGATCGCCCTGGCGGATCCCACGGGCCTGGACGAGTTGTTCAGCGTCCGGCTCACGGCCGAGGGCGAGAGCTATCCCGCGACATACTTCTCGCCCGACGCCGGCCGCGGGGAGGCAAAAGCGGCCCGAGGGCTTCGTCCCCTCGGGCCGGCGTGGATCGAAAGCGCGACCGCTTACTGGACGGTGGTCGTCTTCTTGGTCGTCTGCGTTAAGGTGATCTTCTTCACGAGGAGCGGTTTAGGCCGCGTCCGTCGAGCTATTGCGTTGGTGGACGATCGGAGTCGCGCCAGCGGTTCGCCGATTCGGCGCCCCCGATCCGGGCCAAGACCGACTCGACCATCCGGTCGCAGCGATCCCCGAGAAAAGGGAAGGCCTGCTTGATCCCGGCGCCGGCCTCCGCGAGAAGCTCCTGCCGCAGGACCGAGCGAGCACGGTGGAGGCGCGTCTTGACCGTCTCCTCGCTCAGCTTGAGCAATTCCGCCGTCTCGGCGGTCGAGAGCTCTTCGATGTGTCTCAGCATGAAAACGGTCCGATAGCTCTCGGGGAGCGCTTCGACGGCCGCCTCGACGAGCGATCGCACTTCCCGGCCAAACGCCTCTGCCTCGGGGTCCGGGCCGGCGGAGGCCCGCTTCATCTCGCCGCCCTCGACGCCGGGATCCGACTCGATCGTCTCGAAGCGGTTGCCTCGACGCGCGCGCGCCCACGCCTCATGCAGGGCGATGCGGCTGAGCCAGGTGGAAAACGCCGCGCGTCCGGCGAATTGATCGAGATGCGCGTAGGCTCGTACCCAGGCCTCCTGGGTAACGTCTTCCGCCTCGCTATCGCTGCGAAGGACCGCGCGCGCGAGCCGGTAGACACGCTGGTTGTACCGGCGCATGAGGATCTCGAAAAGGTCGATTTGCCCTGCACGGACTCTCCGGACGACCTGCTCGTCTGAGAGGGCATCCCGCTCCCCTGGTTTGAGGGCTTCTTGCCGCACGATAACGCTCGAGGTCACTTTATCAGAGCGGGATCGAGCCGAAAGGTTTCGCCGGATTCCCGAAACCGATTCAGGACTCGGTAACCAAATTGCGTCCGGGGACTCTACTAGGAAGCAGGGAGGAGAATGATGAACGCGGAGAAACGGCTCGACTCGGTCTGGTGGGCGCTTCGTATCGGACTGGGACTGGGGCCCTTCCTCGCCGGACTCGACAAGTTCTTCAACATCCTGACGGACTGGGGCATGTACTTGAGTCCCACCGCGCTGAAGTTTCTGCCGGTCAGTGGCCCGACGTTCATGCGAATCGTCGGCGTGGTCGAGATGATCGTCGGCCTGGCGATCCTGACCCGCTGGACCCGGATTGGCGCCTACGCCGCGATGGTCTGGCTCGTCGCGATCGCCATCAATCTCGTGACGACCGGAATGTTTTTCGACTTGGCGGTCCGAGACCTCGAGATCGCGATCGGGGCATACGCCCTGGCCCGGTTGACCGAGGTCCGCGAAGCGGCTGCGCTGCCGGGCGCCGCCCGCCGTGCCCCCGGAAACGGCCTCCACCAGGGCACCTCCCGTTGAATAAGACCCGTCCTTTGAGAAAGACTGCAGATCAACGAAAGGAGAATTGAGATGAAGAAGGTTCTTTTTCTGATGATTGCGGCGGCGGCCGTTCCGCTGGCACTCCAGGCGGAGACCTGGAAGAACGCATCCCTGATGGACTCGATGTGCGCCTCCAAGGCCGAGGTCAAGGCCGATCCGGATGCGCATACGACCAAGTGCGCGATCCAGTGCCAGAAGGGCGGCTATGGAATCGTGGCGGCGGACGGCAGCTTCCTGAAGTTCGACTCGGCTGGGAACACGAAGGTGGCGGCGGCCTTGAAGACGACGAAGAAGACGGACCATCTGCGCGCGGACGTCGAGGGCGAACGGAAGGGAGACGAGATCCAGGTGAAGTCGATTTCCCTGGACTGAGGAAGGACACGGCGGACCCGGGGAGGCCGGCCTTCGTGTCCGGTGCTCCGGCCCCCCGGGGTCCGTAGACTTGGACTCCTTCTCCACGCGACGCTCGCCCGGCAAGAGGCGGGAATCCGAGTCGCGGGGTTTCTCTGGCGCACCGAGGGCCACGCTCGTGAACGAAAACCCGCTGCAAAAACTCGGCGCGCTAGGCCAGAGCGTGTGGCTCGACTACATGCGCCGGGACCTCTACACGAGCGGCGAGCTCGCGCGGCTCATCCGCGAGGACGGGCTGCGCGGGATGACGTCGAACCCCACGATCTTCCAGAAGGCGATCGCAACGACGGACCTCTACGCCGATCAGATCCAGCTGGCCGCCCGGGAGGGGAAGGATCCGGCCGCCATCTTCGAGGACCTCGCGGTCGAAGACGTCCGGCGCGCGGCGGACGAGCTCAGATCCGTCTACCACTCGGCGGGCGGAAACGACGGCTTCGTGTCAATCGAGGTCCGGCCCGAGCTCGCCCACGACACCGAAGGTTCGATCGTCGAGGCTCGCCGGCTCTGGAAGGCCTGCGGCCGCCCCAACGTGATGGTGAAGATCCCGAGCACGACAGAGGGCCTTCCGGCCATACGCCGCTGCCTGGCGGAGGGAATCCCCATCAACATCACGCTGCTCTTCTCCGTCGCGCGCTACCGCGAGGTCATGGAGGCCTTTCTCTCGGGCTTCGAGGAGCGCGTCGCGGCAGGCGAGCCGGTAGACCGTCTACGTTCCGTCGCCAGCTTTTTCGTGAGCCGTGTCGACGCGAACGTGGACAAGAAGCTCGACCAGATCGCGAAAGAGGGCCTGAGCGAAAAGCAGCGCGGGCTCGCCCGGGGGCTTCGGGGCAAGCTCGCAATCGCCAATGCCCAAATCGCGTACCAGGCGTTCCGCGAAGTCTTCTCAGGCGCACGGTTCCGGGCGCTCGCCGCCAGGGGCGTGCGGCTCCAGCGCCCGCTCTGGGCCTCGACATCGACCAAGGACCCGGCCTACCCCGCGCTTTACTACGTCGAGGCCCTGGTTGCTCCCGACAGCGTGGACACGATGCCTCCAGAGACGCTGAAGACTTACCGCGAGCACGGCGACCCGCGGGTGCGCATCGACGAGGACCTCGCGGGCGCGCATGCCGCGTTCCGTCAGCTCGGAGAGCTCGGCATCGACGAGGCGGGCGTCTTCCGCGACCTCGAAGAGGAAGGCGTCAGAAAGTTTACCGATTCCTACGATGCGGTCCTGCAGAGCATCCAGGAGAGACTCAAAGCGCTGACGCCGGCCT
>JANMPW010000440.1:0-2135 GCA_031370065.1 Acidobacteriota bacterium | reverse complement strand
TGGTAATAGGCGCGGGGCCCGGCCAGGATCAGGGCGTTCAGCGCGCCCAGGATCGAGCAGAGGATCGCCGCCGACAGGAGCTTTCCTCCGAAGGCGCCGGTGACGCGCGTCATCGCCGTCAGCGCGACGCGGTCGGTCGCGGCGATCTCGGCCGGCGTGAGGACCTTCATGTACGCGAAGTTCGCGGCGAGGTAGAGAACCACGACGAGCGCCACGCCTCCGATCAGGCCGCGCGGGAAGTTTTTCTGCGGGTCCCGGATCTCTCCGGCCGCGAAGGAGAGGTCATGCCAACCCTCGTAGGCCCAGAGGACCGCGATGACCGCCGCGCCGATCGCGGCGGCTGAGATCGGGCCCGAGGGCAGGGCGGGAACCCGGGCTGGCGTATCCAGGCGCGGGCCGGGCGAAAGAAAGATCGCCGCGACCATGGCCACGAGGCCGCCCACCTTCAGGACGGTGAGCACGTTGCCGACCCTCGCCCCGTTCTTGACGCCCAGGGCGTTGATCCACGTCAGCAGCACGATCACGACGATGCCGGCGATCTTCGCGGTCCACGGCGTCAGAGGGACGAAGCCGCCGAGGTAGATCGGGAACGCCGCCGCCAGCGTCGCGATCGAGCCCGAGGTGGCGACCGTGAAGAGCATCCACCCGCAGAGAAATCCCCACAGCGGCCCGAAGGCGCGCGCGATGAACGTGTAGATGCCTCCGGCACCCGGCATCGCGGCCCCGAGCTCGGCCAGCGAGAGGGCGCCGAGCAACGTCAGGACGCCGCCGATCACCCAGACCGACAGCATCCAGCCGGGCGTGTGGACCGCCCTCGCGATCTCGGCGGGCACGAGGAAGATGCCCGAGCCGATGACCGTGCCGATGACGAGGCTGACCGTATCGAAGAGGCCGAGCTCCCTGGCGAGCTCCGTCTCGTGGCCGCGGGAATTTTCGTTGTGACTCACGCGCACCTCCCGAATTGAAGCGTTGGGGTGTTGTATCACCACCGTTCGAGCGCTGATAGCCTCTGCGCCATGCGCCGAACCGGGCTCGCAGCAATTCTTTTCCTCGCGTGGGGCGTCGCCCTGGCGCAGGGCCCGGCGGCCGACTGGCGCACGGTCGAGACGAAGCACTTCCGCGTTCACTCCCCGGTGGCCTTCGAGGCGTGGGCGCGGCACGCTGCCCTCGAGATCGAAGCGATCCACGCGCGCGTGACAGAGTTTGTCGGGTACGTGCCGTCGCGGCGGATCGAAGTGGTCGTCGCCGATCCTGCGGCGGACGCCAACGGCACCGCGATCCCGTTTCTCGACCGGCCCGAGATCCTGCTCTGGACTTCGGCTCCGGAGTCGGAGTCCGGCATCGGCGACTACGGCGATTGGATGGAGCTCGTGGCGACGCACGAAGTCGCGCACGTCGTTCACCTCGCCCGCCCGCGCAACCGCTCTTCGGCCGTGCTCGTGCTGCTCTCGCCCGCGCCGTTCGGCCCTCTGGCGCGCAAGGCGCCCGGCTGGGTGACGGAGGGCTACGCGACGATCGTCGAGGGGGCGCTGACGGGATCGGGGCGGCCCGGCTCGAGCTTCCGCGCCATGGTGCTGCGGCAGCTCGCGATCGAGGGCAAGCTCCCCGACTACGGCGAGCTCGGCGGGACGGCCGGCTGGCTCGGGGGATCGATGCCGTACCTCGTCGGCTCGGCCTATCTCGAGTGGCTTTCCGAGCGGGACGGCAGGGACGTCCTGCCGAAACTGTGGAAGCGGATGGCCTCCTCGCGAGGCGGCAGCTTCCACGAGGCGTTCAAGGGCGTCTTCGGCGAATCGCCCAAGACCCTGTACGACCGTTTTCGCGCCGAGCTGACCGCCCGCGCGCTCGTAGAAGAGAAGCGGTTGAAGGAGCCGGGGCTCGTCGAAGGGGAGCTCTGGCAGCGCCTTTCCGGCGGCACTCTGGCGGCGCAGGTATCGCCGGACGGATCGAAGCTGCTCGTTCGCAGGGATCCCGCACGCGCCGAAAGCGCGCTCGCCGCTTGGGAGATTACGCCGACGGCTGCCGAGCGGGAGGCCGAAAAGGCGCGCCGCCAGGCCGATGCACAGCTCGCGCAGGACCCGACCGAGGGGGCCGACCGGCCCGCGTCGCCGGCGCCGCGCGAGCCCGGATGGACG
>JANMPW010000436.1:0-1601 GCA_031370065.1 Acidobacteriota bacterium | reverse complement strand
GTCGGCGTTCTGGACGAACGGAAGGCTCGCGGGGCCTTCTTTACGCCGCCCGCGATCGCCAACTACCTGGCGCGCTGGGCAATCGCCGGGAACGCGCGCGCGCGGGTCCTCGATCCGACCTGTGGTGACGGTGTGTTTCTGCTTGCTGCTGGTCGAGGCCTCCTCGAGCTCGGTACGCCACCGGAAGATCTCGATGACCTCATCGTCGGGATCGACGTGCATGCTCCTACGCTCGACCGGGCGGCCGATCTCCTCACGGACGAGGGCCTTGATGCTCGCCTCGAAACGGCTGACTTCTTCACTCTGTCGCCCCCCGACGAGCTGTTTCCGACCTTCCCGCCCTTTGATGCGGTCATCGGCAACCCGCCGTTCATCAGATACCAGCGACACATCGGCGAGGCAAGACGCCTATCCGCTCAGGCGGCACTTCGCCAAGGGGTTCGATTGTCCGGTCTCGCATCCTCCTGGGCGGCGCTGCTGGTTCACGCCGGCGCGTTCCTTGGACCGGACGGGCGTTTGGCGATGGTGGTGCCGGCCGAGCTCCTCAGCGTCGGGTATGCGGAACCAATTCGGCAGTGGCTCCGGACGCGCTTCGCATCGGTCAAACTCGTGGTCTTCGACCGCCTGCAATTCACCGACGCACTCGAGAACGTTGTTCTTCTCCTCGCGCAGGGCTCGGGCGGATGTGATGCGTTTTCGCTGTATTACGTCGACGACGCTTCCGATTTGCTCCGGATCCAACCCTTCGACGAATCGGCGGTTGCGCTCTCGGGTCAGGGCAAATGGACCGATCTGTTCCTAACCATCCGCCAGCGGCAACTGTTCCGCCGCATCACGGAGGAGCATTTCGTGCCCCTCCGCGACTATGGCCCCCCGGAGCTGGGGACCGTCACGGGTGCGAATCGGTATTTCGCTCTGAACGAAGAAACACGATTGGCCTACGACCTTCGGCCAGAGGTTGACGTCGTACGGATTAGCCCGCCGGGCACACGCCACCTGTCGGGGCTGGCACTTACTCGACGCGATTGGCAGGCCCTGCGTGAGGCGGGTGAGCCCGTCTGGCTCCTGTGCCCATCCGGCGACGAGGATACGGATGGCCTCCAGCGATACCTCCAGTTGGGAATTGATCAGGGGGTTCCGAATGCCTACAAATGCCAGGTACGTCCACAGTGGTCGCGCCCACCAGTCGTTCCGGCGCCAGACCTGTTCTTCACGTACATGAGTCATCGGTTTCCTCGTCTTGTGACGAACCGGGCTCACCTGACGTTCCTGAACTCGATGCACGGCATCCGGTTGCGGAGCGAGGTTCCTGTGATCGCCCGTGAGGCGCTCCCGCTTCTCGCCTTCAATTCGGTGACGATGCTCGGAGCCGAGATCTACGGTCGGTCGTATGGCGGTGGCATCCTCAAGATGGAGCCACGTGAGGCCGGCGTCCTGCCGATGCCAAAGCCAGATGCAATGCAGGCGGCGTGGAACATCCTTCGGTCCGAGCGCGCGAAGTTAGACCGCCAGCTTCGTGACGGGCGATGGACGAACGTCGTGGCTCGCGTCGACGAGGTTCTCCTACGTACAGTACTGAAGCTGAGCGCCGACGAAGCCGG
>JANMPW010000357.1:0-3702 GCA_031370065.1 Acidobacteriota bacterium | reverse complement strand
CGCGCCGGCGCGAAGAGATCCTGGCCCGGACGCGGGGCATCATCCGCCGCCACCTGCCCCGGGTCGAGGAATGGATCCGCGGGCACGGGGATCTCCTCGAGTACATTGCGCCGGTTGCCGGAGCGATCGCTCTGGTGAAGTACCGCCTCCCGATCGGCTCGACGGCCCTCTTCGACCGCCTGCGGCTCGAGAAGTCGGTCCTGATCACGCCGGGCGCGCACTTTGGAATTGGCCGGTACATCCGGATCGGCTACGGGTACGACGTGGGCAGGACGCTCGAGGGTCTCTCCCGGGTGGACGAGCTCATCGGCGAGCTCCAGGCCGTCGGGCGGCGCCCTAATCGAAAAGCAGCCGCGGGCCGTTGAGCGCGCTTCTGTCGCGTTTATGCGCGGAGCCGCGGCTTCCGGCATCGTATTGACCTGCACCGACTTAAACCTCCGGGCCTGGCTGTGACCGCGCTCACAGGGTTTTCGTAACTTGCTGGAATCGCATAAGTTCCGGGCCCCTGTAACCGGTCTCGAGTTTGAGTTTTCACCTTCTTTTCCCTATAATCTGCCGCTCCCGTATCAGGCTCTTTTGAACTTCTTTTAGGAGGACCGTGTGAGTTTTAAGGTGGGAGAGAAGATCGTCTACCCGAACCACGGGGTGTCGGTGGTCGAGAAGATCGGCGAGGGGTTTCAGACGGAGCCGGTGGCTCCCCGGAGCTTCTATCATCTCCGTCTCCTGTCGAACAACTCCCGCGTGATGGTGCCCGTCGGCAACACGGGGCTGATCGGCCTGCGCCGCCTGACGCAGCGCAAGGACATCACGGGCCTCATGAAGACGCTCGGCGACGGGCGCTTTTCGGCCACGGGCGACTGGAAGGGCCGCTACAAGCAAAATCTCGACAAGATGAAAAGCGGCGAATTGCACGAGATCGCCGACGTGTTGAAGACCCTGAGCTTCATCTCCTCCCGGAAGACCCTCTCCTTCCGCGAGAAGAAGATGTACGAGCGGGCGAAGTACCTGATCGTCTCCGAGATCGCCGTGATCAACGGCCTCGACGAGAAAGAGGTCGAGCGGCAGGTGGACCGTGCCCTGGCGCGGTCGGCCGGGAGCCCCGTGACGGCCCACTGAAGCGACCAACGGTCGTGATCCTCGACGGGGCGGCAAAAGCCGCCCCGTTTTGCTTTTGCCGTGCGGAATAGAATGCGTCGATGGAATCAACCAGGAAATCGGCCACGGCCCAGTCCGTCGTGATGCTGCTCGTCGGCGCCCTCGTCGGATTCGGGGCGGGCTATTTCGCGGGGGGCGGGAGCCGGCCGGTCGGGTCCGGGGCGGTGCCGCCCGGCGTGGGCGGCGGCGATCGGCTCGCAGAGCTCACGCGCTCGCTCGAGCGCGATCCCGAGAATCCGCAGATGCTGATGGACCTCGGCAACCTGTACTACGACCGGGAGGACTGGGACCGGGCCGTTGAGACATACGAGAAGGCGCGGCGCAAGGCGCCGAAGAACCCGAACCTCCTGTCCGACCTCGGGGCCGCGCAGCGCAACCGCGGCCAGTTCGAGCTGGCCGTCGCATTCTTCCAGAAAGCGCGCGAAAACGACGCAAACCACTGGCAATCGCTCCTGAACTGGCTTCTGGTGGAGGCCTACGACCGGAGGGACGCGGCGGCGGCGCAACGCCTCTACGACGAGGTCAAGCAGCGCTACCCGGAGATCCCGCAGATCGACAAGATCCAGGAGCAAATCGCGAGCATCCGCGCGCGCACCTGATGGCCCGCCTCGTCCTTTTCCTCTTCGCGCTCTTTCTCTTCTTGACGGTCCTGCGAGGACTGCGCATTTTCTTTTCGGCGGTCTTCCGCCCGCAGGGGCCGACGGGGGCGGCGCGGCAGGGCGGCACGCGCGAGGCGGAGATGGTGCGGGATCCCGTCTGCGGAACCTGGATCGATCGGGGGCTCGCGCTGGCCGCACGCAAGGGCGACGAATTCGTGCCCGTCTGCTCGGAGCAATGCCGTAGCGCCCTGGAGTCTGCGCCGTGAGCGGCGGCCTCTTCGAGGATCAAGGGCCGAAGGCCTCCGACGGCGGCGACTTCGCGCCCGCGACGCCGCTCGCCGACCGGATGCGGCCGCGCTCGCTCGACGAGGTCGAGGGACCGGAGGAGGTCGTCGGGACCAACGGGTTTCTGCGCCGGGCCGTCACCGAAGACCGCGTGCCCTCGCTCATCCTCTGGGGGCCGCCGGGCGTCGGCAAGACGACCCTGGCACGGCTGATCGCGACGCAGACCTCTTCCCTCTTCCTCTCGTATTCGGCGGTCGCGACCGGGGTCAAGGAGATGCGCGAGGTCCTCGAGGAGGCGCGGCGCCTGCGCTCGCGCCAGGGCAAGCGGACCATCCTCTTCCTCGACGAGATCCACCGGTTCAACCGCTCGCAGCAGGACGTATTCCTGCCGTACGTCGAGTCAGGAGACATCGTTCTCGTGGGCGCGACGACCGAAAATCCATCCTTCGAGTTGAACGGCGCCCTGCTCTCGCGCTGCAAGGTCGTCGTGCTCGACCCGCTCGCGCCGGAGGCGATCGCGCGGATCGTCGAGCGGGCGCTCCGGGACATGTCGCGGGGTCTGGGCGCACGCGACTTCGCGCTGGACGACGAGGCGCTCTCCTTCATCGCTCAGGCCTCCGGCGGAGACGCCCGCCGCGCGCTCAATCTGCTCGAGGCGGCGGCGTCGGACGCCGAGGGGGCCCGTGTCCGCAGGATCGAGGTGGGCCGCTTGCGGGACCTCCTGCAGCGCAAGGTCCTGCTCTACGACAAGGCCGGGGAGCAGCATTACAACCTCATTTCGGCGCTGCACAAGTCGATGCGGGAGTCGGACCCGGATGCGACCATCTACTGGCTCGTGCGCATGCTCGAGGCGGGAGAGGACCCGTTGTACGTGGCGCGGCGGATCGTGCGCTTCGCCTCGGAGGACGTGGGGCTGGCCGACCCGCGCGCCCTGCGTGTTTCGCTCGACGCGAAGGAGGCCTTCGAATTTCTGGGGATGCCCGAGGGATCGCTCGCGCTCGTGGAGGCGGCGGTCTACTGCGCCCTCGCGCCGAAGTCGAACGCTCTTTACGCGGCCGAGGGCGAGGTGAAGCGGGACGTCGCCGAGAAGCCGGCCGAGCCCGTGCCCCGGGTCATTCGCAACGCGGTGACGCAACTCATGCGCGACGTGGGGTACGGCAAGGGCTATCGATACGCCCCGGCCGAGCCCGAGGGCGTTGGCGGAATCGAGTGCCTGCCCGACGGGCTGCGGGGGCGCCGCTACTATCGGCCGCAGTCGGCGGGGGAGGAGGCGGAGCTTTCACGGCGGCTGGAAGCCGTCCTGAAGTTACGCCAGAAGAAGTGGGCCAGGGAAGCGGCCGACGACAGCGAGAAGCGCAAGAAGAAAGACTCGTAGGGGCGGCCGTTACCGCCGGGCGTCGCCCGGCGTTCCCGACTACCGGGCCACATACTTTTGTTGCTCGGGTGGGGCCGCCCGGGCGGGGACTCGCCGTAGGCACCGGCCGGAGGCCGGCGGTAACCCCCGCCGCTACTCCTGCGTCCGGTAGTTCGGCGCTTCCTTCGTGATGATCACATCGTGGGCGTGGGACTCCTTCAGGCCCGCTGCCGTGATGCGGATCATCTTCGACTTCGTGCGCAGGTCCTCGATCGTCCGGCAGCCCGCCAGCCCCATACCGCTGCGGAC
>JANMPW010000307.1:0-1826 GCA_031370065.1 Acidobacteriota bacterium | reverse complement strand
CTTTCGAGCCGCAGCCACGACGGCGCAAACGACGGGGCGTCCTTCTGGAAGAACGACTTTCCATGGATGCCGTCGGGGTAGCGCGTCATGACGATCGGGCGGTCCTTCAAGTACGGCAGAAGCCAGGGCGAGATGGCGCGGTAGTACTCGATCAGGTCGCCCTTGGTGTATCCCTCCTCGGGCCAGAAGATCTTCTCGAGGTTGGAGAGCGAGACCGTTTTCTCGGGGGTCTCCTCGACCGCTTCGACGACCGGTTCGGCTTCGCTTTGCGAGCCGTCCTCGCACGCGCACTCCGCGATGGGCTTGTCCTGCCGGAACCGGAGCAACGCCGGGTGGCGCAGGAGACCCTCGCCGGTCCGCTCCTTGAAGCGGACCTCGCAAACGATATCCGGCTCGACCCAGACGTGACCCTTGCCGGCCGGAACGGGGCCGCTGCACGGAGGCGTCTTGCGCGCGGCGCCCTCGAGGCGAGCGCGGACCTCGCGCAGCTCTTTCTCGGTGAAGCCGGTGCCGACGCGGCCGGCGTAGATGAGGCCGCCGCCCTTCCAGCAGGCCAGGTGCAGCGCGCCGAACCCCGCGCGCGAGCCTTCGGGCCGGGTGTAGCCGACGACGGCGAAGTCGCCAGTGCGATCGAGCCGTACCTTGATCCAGTCCGCACAGCGGCCGCCACGATAGGGGGAATCCGCCTTCTTTCCAACGATGCCCTCCAGGCCCAGCCCGGCGACTTTCGAAAGCAGGGCATCTCCCTCCCGCTCGATGTGGTCGGCGAAGCGAACCGGGCCGAGGCGAGGCAGGGCGCGCTGCAGCAGGGCCTTGCGGGTCTCGAGCGGCAGCGGGCGCAGATCGAACTCCTCGAAGCCGAGCAGGTCGAAGACGAAGAGGGTCGTGGGAAGCTCGACCGACGCGCGCTCGATGTCGAGCCGGCGCTGCAGGAGGGCCCGCTTCTGCAGCCGGCCGAAGCTCGGCCGGGCCTTGTCGTCGAGCACCACGAGCTCTCCGTCGAGGACGAGCGACGAGAAGGGGAGCGCGCGAAGGGACCGCGCGATCTCGGGGAAGGTCGCCGTCGCGTCCCCGCCCTTGCGAAGGCGGAGCCGGGCGTCGCCGCCGTCGCGCTCGGCGAGCAGGCGATAACCGTCGTACTTGAGCTCCCAGAGCCATCCCTTCTTCGTGAACGGTTCGTCGCGCGGCTCGGCGAGCATCAGCTTGACGGCGGATGCGTGGAGGCGGCGGCGCGGCGCCTTGAGACGCTCGAGCTCTGCTCGGACCTCGGCGGCCCGAGTCTCTCCGGAGGCGAGCTCCTCGAGCGTCAGGCCGGAGAAGATGGACTCCTGGGAGTACGTGCCCGCGCTTTCTTTCCGGACCCAGCTGTCGCGCTCCTTGATGAGGAGCCATTCCTTGCCGTCCGACTTGCCCTTCTTCTTCATCCGCACGAGCGTCCATCTGCCGCGCAGCTTGTAGCCCTGGAGCTCGAAGAGGAGCTTGCCTTTCTTCATCCCTTCTTCCGGATCGGCGAGGGGGATCCACCGGCCCTGGTCCCAGACGATGACTTCGCCGGCGCCGTAGTTGCCCTCGGGTATCACCCCTTCGAAATCGGCGTACTCGACCGGATGGTCCTCGACCTCCATCGCCAGGCGTTTGTCGGCCGGGTCGGCGGATGGGCCGTGCGGGACGGCCCAGGACTTCAAGACCCCGCCCCACTCGAGGCGGAAGTCGTAGTGGAGGCGGGTGGCCGCATGTTTCTGAACCACGAAGAGATGCGGCCGGTCGGAGCTCGCGCGGCCGAAGGGCTCGGGGGTGCGGTCCGCCGACCGTTTCTGCCGATATTT
>JANMPW010000285.1:0-7469 GCA_031370065.1 Acidobacteriota bacterium | reverse complement strand
GGATGGTCTCTTCGGTGACCGGAGAGTCTTCCATGTCGATGCGCACGAAGATGCCGTGCGCCTTCGCGGCTTCGACGATGCGGGAGAATTGCCGCCGGCAGTGCGCCGGATCGAGCTTCAGGCCGAGCGCGGTGAGCTTGACCGAGATGTTGCTGTCGAGCCCGCGCGCCGCGATGTCGGCGAGCGCCCGCTGGTACGCGATCACGGTCGCTTCGGTCTCGTCCGGCAGGGTCACGTCCTCGCCGAGCACGTCGAGCGTCGCCGTGCAGCCTTCGGCGTTCAGGCTGCGCACGACGGCGAGCGCCTCTTCGAGCGTCTCGCCGGCGACGTAGCGCGAGGCGATCCGGCGCACGACGGCTTTGGGCACAAGGGGCAGGGTCCGGACGACGAGCCGGTGCAATGGATTCACGCGGCCTCCGAATCGATGTCGGTGCGGGACGCGCGGGCGAAGCACCAGACGGTGACGGCGCTCGCCCCCGCGAGCACCAGTTGGCGGGCGCACGCGCGCGCCGTCGCGGCGGAAGTGGCGACGTCGTCGACGAGCAGGACGCGCCGGCCGGGAGTCCCGCGCGCCTCGAAGGCGCCGCGCACGTTGCCCGCGCGCCGTGCGGCGGGAAGGCGGCTCTGGATCTCCGTCTCGCGCGCCTTGACAAGCCGCTCGGCGGCGAATGGCAGATCGAGCCGGCGAGCGAGGGCGGCGGCGAGGACCTCGGACGGGTGGTATCCGCGCGCCCGCCGGGCCCGGGGAGTTGCCGGCACGGCGGCGACCTCGTCGGCCTCGGGGCGGCCGAGGCGTCGCGCGATCACTGCGGCCAGACGGGGGCCGAGGTAGTCGGCCCCCTGGAACTTGAAGGCGAGGAGGATCCGCCGCGCAGAGCCGCGATACGCCGCGGCCGCGCGCAGGCGCTCGAAGTCGGGGGGGTCGAGGAGGCAGCGTCCGCACCGCACCGGTTCGGGGGCGCCGGGCAGGGCTTCGTCGCATTGGTTGCACCGGGCGGCCTCGGGGACGGGCATCGAGTCCCAGCAGGCCGCGCAGACGCCACCCCGAAAGAGATCGTCGGCCGGGCGGGTCCGGCACGACAGGCAGACCGAGGGTAGGAAGAATCGCGCGGCGGCCCGCGCCAGTCCCTTCACCGTTTTCGTCTCAGCGCTTGCGTGTCGGCCTCCGTAGACTTGGGAAGCGGCGGAATTGTATCCGCTTCATCGCGGGCTGGATCCTAGTAGAGTGATTAGCGCATCTGGAACCTGAAACTTGAAACTTGTTTTCGGAGGTGCCGTTGCTGACTTGGAAGAGATCCCTGCTTCTTGCCCTCTTCGGCGTCGCCCTGGCCGCCCCGGCGCCTGCGCAAACGTGGGGGCTCGGCGCGACCTACGGCGCGGTGAACAGCATCAACGAGTCCTTCACGCTCGACGGCTTCAAGCCGAGCGAGTACACCGTTTGGGTGGACTACCGGGTGGAGAAGAAGACGCTGCTGCGGATGACGTATGGCTCGATGTGGACGACGCAGGCGCTCGCGGGACAGACCGTCACGACGTCGGATGGGCCGACCACGCTGCCGGGTTTCAAGGAACGCATCAACTCCCTGACGGTGGACGTGTCCTATACCTACTGGGAGGGCTTTTACACGGGAGGGCTCTTCGCCGGTGTCGGCGGCTACTCGTTGAAGCCGCAGCCGGTGGCACCCGAGTTCGCGGCCTACCAGGACCTCGACGAGCGCCTCTTCGGATGGAATGCCGGAGTGGACGGGGAGTTCCGCCTCGCGAAGAACTTCGCCTTCGTCCTTCGCTTCACGTACCACAACATCTCGGCGCACCCGCACCGGCAGTTCTTCAACGCGGACGCGGGGGTGGTGGCGAGGTTCTGATTCGGGAGAAGTCGGGAAAAGTCGGGAGGAGCGGGGAGGCTCTACTTCGGTTCCTTGTCCTTCTCGAGCTTTTCGGGGATGAGGGGCAGGAGCGTGGATTCCTTTTTCGAGGACAGTGAGACTTGGGCCTGGATGCGGGTCACACCCTTGATGCCCAGGATCCGCCGCTGCAGGAAGTCGGCGAGCGACGCCGTGTCGGCCGCCTTCACCTTGAGCCGATAGGCGAACTCACCGGCGAGGTAGTGGCACTCCTGGACGCTCAGCAGCTTTTCGAGATCGTCGACGAACCCCTTCTCGAACCGGGGATGTTCGAGCGCGACGTCCACGTAGGCGGTCAGGGGCAGGCCCATCTTCTCGTGATCCAGCAGGGCGACGAAGCCCCGGATCATTCCGTGGCGCTCCATCTTTTTGATGCGCTCGTTGACCGACGGCGTCGTCAGGCCTACGGCACCGGCGATCCGCGCCTGGGAGAGTTTCCCGTTGCGCTGGAGCATGTCGAGGATCCGGAGATCGATATCGTCGATGCTCATGGATGCGGCGCTCTTTTCCCTACCTTATAAGATTAGATAATCTGGAGAATAAGACTAATAATATTAGTCTCCGGGCGCGTGTCAATGGCCTAATTTCGGCATGGCTATAATGCCCGCCACGGCATGGCGAAGCGGGACTACTACGAGGTCCTGGGGCTCTCCAAGGGGGCCTCGGAGGCCGACATCAAGAAGGCCTACCGCCGCCTGGCCCGCAAGCTCCATCCCGACGTCAATCCGGGCGACAAGGTCGCCAGAAGCGGTTCCAGGAGGTCCAGGAGGCCTACGAGCTGCTCAAGGACGACGAGAAGCGCCGGGCCTACGACCGGTTCGGGCATGCCGGCCCGGGAGCCGGATTCGGCGGGGGATTCGACCCCCGCGGGGCCGCCGGGGGCCCGGGGCAGGGGGGCTTCGGGGGCAGACCGGGGTTCGAGGGCATCCATTTCGAGGGAGGCGACCTCGGTGACCTGTTCGGCAACCTCTTCGGGGGCGGGCGGCGGTCTCCCGCGGGACCCCAGGCCGGCGAGGACACGCGGGCCCAGATCGAAGTCCCGTTTCGCGATGCGGTCCTGGGCGGCATGGCCACGCTCGCACTGCGCCGCGAGCGCGCGTGTTCGACGTGTGGCGGAACCGGCCGCGCCGGCAAGGGCGCCTGCCCGACCTGCCGGGGCGAGGGCGTGGTCGCCGAATCCGAGCGCGTGCGCGTCCGGATTCCCGAGGGCACCGAAAATGGCGGAGCGATCCGTCTGCCCGGAAAGGGCGGCGCGGGTGCCCAGGGCGGCGCGCCGGGGGACCTGTACGTCACCGTGCGCGTGACTCCGCACGCATACTTCGAGAGGCGCGGCAACGATATCCACGGCATCGTTCCGATCACGGTGAAGGAGGCGTACGCGGGCGCCGAGATCGCAGTGCCGACGATCCGCGGTCCGGTGCGGGCGAAGGTCCCCCCCGGGACGCAGGGCCGTCAGAAGTTTCGCCTCAGGGGACAGGGCGTCAAGGACCCGCGCACCGGCGATGCCGGGGATCACATCTACACGGTTCGGATCATGCTCCCGAAGACCGTCACGCCCGCGGGCACGGACGCCGCGACGCTGCTCGATTCGCTTTATGACGGCGACGTGAGGGCGGAGTTGCCGAAAGGTCTGTAGACCCGATGCGGGATACGGGATCCTGCCTACTGCTTACTGCCGACTGCCTCCAAAATCTCCTCCGCGTGCCCGTCCGGCTTGACCTTCGGCCAGACCGCCGCGATCTTGCCCTTCTCGTCGATGAGATACGTGACGCGGTGGACTCCCATGTACTTGCGTCCGTACATGCTCTTCTCGCCCCAGACACCGTAGGCCTTCACGATCGCCTTGTCGGTATCGGCAAGCAGCGTGAAGGGCAGCGAGAACTTGTCCGCGAACTTCCTGTGTGACTTCTCGTCGTCGATGGAGACGCCGAGCACCGCGATCTTCTTCCTGCGGAACTTCGACCACCCGTCGCGGAACGAACACGCCTCTTTTGTGCAGCCGGGCGTATCGTCCTTCGGGTAGAAGTAAACGACGACCTTTTGCCCCTTGAAGTCTCCGAGCAAGACCGTTTTGCGGTCCTGGTCCGTGGTCTTGAATGCCGGCGCCTTGTCACCCACTGCGAGCAGAGCCATGCGTTCCTCCGAAGACGGAGGATCTTATCGGCAGAGCCGTTGCCGGCGAGTGCTTTGTTTGGGAAACCAGAGATGAGCGACCGAGGGACGAGCTACGAACTACGAACTACTTTCTCTCACCCATGCTGGTGACGAGCGCGAGGGCCCGGTCGTAGGTCATCACGTCGTCGATTGCGATCGAGCGCACGGGTGTCCAGTCGGCACCGTCCAGGCGCGAGAACTTGAGCGTCTCACCTTCGCGCCAGGAGAGGGTCGGCCGGTAGCCGGTGCCGATCGTCGTGCGAACGCCGTCGCGCGTGTCGGCTACGCTGGGCGTCATCCGCGCGACGGGGCCCTCCATCGCGACGCCGACGATTGGAATGTGCCGGCGCTTCCAGTTCACGTTGTCCGGCTCGGAGGGCTTGCCCCAGTCCTGCGGGAAGTCGATGTGGACGACGCGGTGCCGGCCCTCGTGCAGGTCGGCGAAGCTCGCGAGCAGTCCGCCCGAGAGCCCGTCCGCCTGGAGACTCGGATAGAGGTAGGCGCCCGAGGGCGTGTCCTGGTAGGACGTGTCGCCGTCGGTGCCGAGCAACACCGGCATGTCGTAGATCGAGAGGGCCGTCGGATCGAACGTCTCGTCGAGGAATAGCGTCGCGTAGCGCGCCTGGGCGTACTGCGATTCCTCCCACCAGATCACCGAGAGGATCGAGCTTGTCTTGGCGACCGGGTTGTTCTGTTCATCGAGGTACGTGGCGTTGCGGTGCGTGACGAGCATCTGCGGGTTGTGCGCCCGCGAGATCCCGGCGCTCGGCAGGAGCATGGAGTTCGTCCACGTCCCCGCGCGCAGGATCCCGACCCGGATCTGCGAGAACGCCGAGACGTCCTCGGTCCAGAGGAGCAGCAGAGTCGCCGTCTGGTCGTCGTAGGCGAGCTCGAGCCCGTACTTCGCCTGGTACGACACGCTGCCGGGCAGGATCGCCATCGAGACCGTCCCGTCCTGGTTGCGCGAGCTCCACTCGATGACGTTGGCCTGCGGCGAGATCCCCGCGCCCTGAACGCCGAGCTCGACGGCGGCGCCCACGCGCACGACGTGCAGCGTCCCGTCCGAAGTCAGGAGCGAGCGCTCCTCGACCGCCGCGCACACGCCCGGCAGCGCGGTCAGAGCCGCTGCGAGGGCGAAGAGCTGCAGGAGCCTGTTGCGCCGCATCATGCCCTCAGGTTGATCATGCCGATGAGGCTGATCTGGTGGAGATAGTTCTTCAGGGCCGGGAAGTTCGGGTAGTAGTTCGCGAGCGCATCGTAGTGCTCGTCGGCAGCGTCCTCGCGGCCCATCTCGCTGTAGGTCTCGGCGAGCAGGTAGTGTGCGTTCTTGACGACGTCGTTGCGGCCGAACTCCTTGCCGAGCCCGAGCGCGCGCACGCCCCAGCTCTCGGCCTCGTCGGGGCGGTCGAGCTTGAGAGAGGCGAAGCAGAGGTCGAGGCACGGATAGTCCATCGCCTGCCGCGAGCCGAGGCCCTCCAGGAGCGAAAGCGAGCGCTGCACCAGCGGCAGCCCGACCGGCACGGCGTCGAGGGCGATGTGGCAGTACCCGAGGTTGTCCGTGACGACCGCCGCTTCGGAGGACGCCTCGAGCCCGTCCGCTTCGTAACGGTCGAGCGACTCCTGGAAGAGAGCGCGCGCCTGCTCGAAGTGGCTCTCGTGGAGCTCCAGGTTGGCGAGCAGGTTGAGCGACGCGGCCACCCACTCGTCGAGGCCGAGGTCGCGGCTCTTCTGGAGCGCCCCCTGGGCGTAGAACGCGGCCTTCGCGTATTCGCCGCGGACCTCGTGGGCGTGGGCCGAGGCGTAAGTCGCCAGGACGGCGTTGGGGCTGCCGGGGCTGCGGAGGACGATCTCCTTGAGCTGCGACAGGTCAAAGTCCTGGCGGTCCATCTCGAGCAGCGTCGTCGCCCGGTTGCAGGTAAACAAGTCCTCGATCTCGCGGTCCTTCCAGGAGCGGGCGAGGGCGAGGCCATCCTCGTACAGCGTCAGAGCACGGTCGTAGTCTCCGCTCCAGATCGCGTCTTTGGCGGTCTTGCGCAGGAACTCGAGGTGCTTTCGGCGGTCGCTCATGATTTTTGGCCCGGGGCCGTAATTCGTCATTCTAGGCGAGGGCTCGGACAACTCAAGGCTTTTCTTCCGGCTCGGCGTGCGCTCCGTCACCAAGCGCCGGATCGCCCGACTCCTGCAGCTTCTTAAAGCGCACGAAGTCGCGGACCTCCTGCCGGCCGTCGTCGGAGAGGCCCTGGAACTCGGATGCGAGATCCCGGGCTTCCCGCTCCACGGGCGATTCGGTCTCCCCGAAGAACTCGCCCATCTTCAGCTCGAAGACCTGGAGGATCTTGAAGAGCGTGTCGAGCCCGACCTTGTACTCGCCCTGCTCCATGCGCGAGAGGTCGGACTGCGCCACTCCGATTTTCTCGGAGAGCTCGGTCTGCGTGAGGCGCCTGCTCTTGCGCAACTCGCGGATGCGCGAGCCGACGAGGGCGACTTTTCGCGGTGAATGCGAAGACATGTCTGTTTTCCGGAAATGCTATTAAAACATAGGTCGTGCCAATATAATCGGGCGGTTTCGAAATATGCCGCGCAAGAACGGGGCGATCGCCTCCAAAGTCTTCCTGCTCAAGGAGATGGTCATTCGGGACGTCCGCTCCCGGTATGCGGGGTCGGGCCTCGGGCTGCTCTGGGCATTCGTCCACCCCGTTCTTTGGATGATGCTTTACACGGCGGTCTTCTCCCTGGTTCTCCGCGTGCCGGCCGGTCCGGGCTACGCGAGCTTCCCGGAGTTCCTGATGGCGGGCCTCCTGCCGTGGATGGCGATCTCGGAGGGGATCGCGCGCTCGGCCTCCTGCCTCATCGACAACTCGGCAATGGTCAAGAAGACGGTCTTTCCTCTTGAGACGCTGGTCCTCTCGGTCGTCCTGGCCGCCGTCGTCAACGAGGTCATCGCGTTCTTCGTCTACGCCGTTTACGTCGCGCTGCTCGGCCACCTGCAGTGGCCGTGGCTCCTTCTGTCCGTGCCGGCCCTGTTTTTTCAGATCCTCCTGACCTTCGGCCTCGGCTGCATCGCCGCGACCCTGACGGCTTTCCTGCGGGATACCATGCACGCGGTCGGGATCGTGCTGACCGTCGGCTTCTACGCGACGCCGATCGTCTATCCGGCCTCGCTCGTGCCTGCGCGGCTGCAGCCGATCCTCGCGGTCAATCCCGTGACCCACCTCGTCGACCTTTACCGTCGGGCTTTCTCGCTGCACACGGCCCCGGACCCGGCTTCGGTCGCCTACCTGGCGGTGTTCTGCCTCGTCGTCGCGGCCGCGGGCGCCGCCCTGTTCGCGCGGGGCCGCCCGCATTTTGCGGACCTGATCTGAGTGTCAGAATGAATAAACCCACCCTGAACCGGGTTTCCCGCTCGGCCGG
>JANMPW010000274.1:0-2529 GCA_031370065.1 Acidobacteriota bacterium | reverse complement strand
CATCTCTTCTACCTGGCCTCGAGCTTCACCGACCTCTGGCGGCGGATCAACATCTACTGGAAAGACTTCATGATGAAGATCTTCTACTACCCCGCCTACTTCCGGCTCCGCAAGCTCGGAAACAATACGGCGCTCGTGCTGGGCACCCTGGTCGTGTTCCTGGCCACCTGGACTCTGCACTCGTGGCAATGGTTCTGGATACGCGGATCCTTTCTGCTCAAGGGAACCGACGTGCTCTTCTGGACGGTCCTCGCGGTTCTGGTCGCGACCAACGTCGTGGTGGAAGCGAACCGGCCGATGATTCGCCGGCTGGGCTCCACCGCCCGGCCATGGAAAGAGGGCGTGCGAAAGGGCTTTCAGGCGTTGGGGGTGTTCCTCGTCATCTGCGTCCTCTGGTCGCTGTGGGTCTCGGATTCGGTCGGGGACTGGATCTCGCTCTTCTCCGTGCTCCGAAAGGCGGACCGGAACGACCTCTGGTTGCTGCCGCTGGTTCTCGGTGGCGCGGCGCTCTTCCTCCTCGTCGCTCTGTACTACGATCGTCGCAAGACCCCGCCCTTTCAGTTTTACCGCCACGCCTTCCAGAGCGGCGCGGCGCTCCTGGTCGTGGCTCTGATGGGCAGACCCGCGGTGTACAACCGATTCCACGCGGATGTCGCGGCGGTCGTCGAGAAGCTCAAGTCCCCGGGCCTGAACAGCCGCGACGCGGCGCGCCGCCAGCGGGACTACTACGAGAAGTTGAACGACGTCGGCTGGGACAATCCCGAGCTCGCCAAGGTGTACATGGTCAGGCCGGCCGACTGGGGATCGATCCGATACCGGCCCGACCTGGTCAAGTTTAACGAGGGATTGCCGTACCTGGATCTCCTTCCCAACGCACGGGGGCCACACCGAGGCGCCGAGGTCCAATTCAACCGCTGGGGCATGCGGGATCGCGACTATCCGCAGGAGCCCGCACCGGGCGTCTACCGCATCGCTCTCCTCGGCGCGTCCCACACCTTCGCCAGCGGGGTCAAGCAGGAACAGGGCTTCGAATCCCTGGTCGAGGATCGCTTGAATCGCGAGGATCGGCTCGGCCGCTACGAACGCGTGGAGATCCTGAACTTCGCCACCGAGGGTTATTCCCCCCTCGACGTCCTCGCCTCGACGGAGCAGAAGGTCCTGCGCTTCAAGCCGCATGCCGTGCTCTACGTCGTTCACCAGCTCGATGCGCACAGCGCCGTCTCGAGACTGTCCAAGCTCCTGAACGACCGCGCCCCGATTCCCTACCCCGAGTTGCTCGATTTCGCCCGAGCCGAGGGCATGGGGCCGGGCAGTCAGGAGAAGGAGGCGACGCGCGCGCTCGAGTCTCGGCGCGAGGCGCTCCTCGCCTGGACGTATCGCCAGCTCGCGGAGCGCTGCCGATCCCGGGATATCGTTCCGTTGATGGCGTATCTGCCGATTCTGACCCCGCAGGAATACGATATCCCCGTCCTTTCCCTTCTGGCGATCGGCCGCGAATCGGGTTTCGTCACGCTCGACCTGTCCGGGGTCTACGACGGTCACGACCCCGAAAAGCTGCAAATCGCAGCCTGGGACGACCATCCAAATGTGATCGGGCATCAGCTCGTGGCCGAACGCCTGTACGCCGCCATCCGCAGCGTCGAAGGCTCACTCTGGAGGGCAGATGAACACGGACCAGATCAAGGGTCAGGTGCGGAGCTACATCCTCAAGGAGTTTCTCCAGGGGGAGGATCCTGACCAGCTCACGGACAGCCTCCCGCTCATCAGCGGGAGGATCCTCGACTCGCTGGCGACCTTGAAGCTCGTCGCCTTCCTGGAGGAGGCCTTCGGGTTCGAGTTCGCGGCATACGAGGTCGGGCCGCAGAACCTCGACACGCTCGACCAGATCGCGAGCTTCGTAGAGTCGAAGCGAAAGTAGCCCGGCATGGCCTGTCTGCACGACTACTTGACGGCCAGCGCCCGCCAGCGCCCCGAGCACGTGGCCCTCGAGGATCCGGGAGTGGCGGAGATCACCTATGGCGAGCTGGACATGCTCTCCAATCGAGTGCGCGACCGGCTGCGGCGCATGGGGGTGCGAGAAGGAGACCGCGTGGGGATCGCGCTCCGAAAATCGATCGACTCGGTCGCCGCGATCTTCGGGATCCAGAAATGCGGCGCCGTCCATGTGCCGGTCGACGCCACCGGGCCGGTGGAGCGCAGCGCCCTCATCTTCGAGAACTGTACGGTGCGCGCCGCGATCGCCGAGGCGCGGCTCGCGGAGTCACTTGCCGAGAGGATGGGCGATCGCGAGGTCGCGCTGCTCCCGCTCGACTACGAGAGCGGGCCGCTGCCCCTCTCTCGTGCGCTCGAGGCCCTCGATGCGAAAGATCCGGCGCCTGTCGGCCAGGACGCTTCTCGGGATCCCGAGGAACTGGCCTACATCCTTTACACGTCCGGATCCACCGGAAAACCCAAGGGCGTCATGATCTCGCAGAGAAACGCGACCGCGTTCGTGGACTGGTGCTCGATCGCCTTCGCCCCACGGGACGA
>JANMPW010000241.1:0-8181 GCA_031370065.1 Acidobacteriota bacterium | reverse complement strand
GTGACCTCGACGCCGCACTTGTCGCAGACGACGCCGCGGTGCTTCATCCGCTTGTACTTGCCGCAGAGGCACTCCCAGTCGGTGATCGGGCCGAAGATCTTCGCGCAGAAGAGCCCGTCCCGCTCCGGTTTGAAGGTGCGGTAGTTGATCGTTTCCGGCTTCGTGACCTCGCCGAAGGACCACGACCGGATCTTCTCGGGCGACGCCAGAGAGATCTTGATCGCGTTGAAGTCCTTCAGGGTCGTCGGCCTGTTGGCAAAAGCGAGCGTTTCCAATTTAGTCGCTCCTTCTCATGAGTCGCTCATCGCGACCTACCGAGAGTAGACACTTTGAGCGGTCGCTCGACGCGACCGGAAAGAGTAAGCGGCCGCTGCTCACCATCCCATGGCGAGCACTCAGCGTCCACAGTGATTCGTTGCGAGAGAAACGGGTCATCGCTTGATCAGTTCCACGTCGAGGCACAACGACTGCAACTCGCGAACGAGGACGTTGAACGACTCGGGCAGGCCCGGCTCGGCCGGGACCTCACCCTTGACGATCGCCTCGTAGACCTGCGACCGGCCCTCCACGTCGTCCGATTTGACCGTCAGGAGCTCCTGCAGCGTGTAGGCGGCGCCATAGGCCTCGAGGGCCCACACTTCCATCTCGCCGAAGCGCTGGCCGCCGAACTGCGCCTTGCCGCCCAGGGGCTGCTGCGTGATGAGCGAGTACGGCCCGATCGAGCGCGCGTGGATCTTGTCGTCCACCAGATGGGACAGCTTCAACATGTAAATGTAGCCGACCGTGACCTGCTGCTCGAACGGCTCGCCGGTCATGCCGTCATAGAGCATCGTCTTTCCGGAGCTCGGGAGGTTCGCGTCCTTCAAGAGCTTCTTGATCTCCCCTTCCGTGGCGCCATCGAACACGGGGGTCGCGATCGAGATGCCGAGGGTACGGGCCGCCCAGCCGAGGTGGGTCTCGAGAATCTGTCCGACGTTCATGCGGGAGGGCACGCCCAGCGGATTCAGCACGATGTCGACCGGCGTGCCGTCCGGCAGGTACGGCAAATCGGCCTCCGCCAGGATGCGCGAGATGACGCCCTTATTGCCGTGCCGGCCGGCCATCTTGTCGCCGACCGAGAGCTTGCGCTTCATGGCCACGTACACCTTGACCATCTTGATGACGCCGGGCGGCAGCTCGTCGCCCTTCTGAAGGAGCTCGATGCGCTCCGCGTTGACCCGGTTCAGGACCTCGATCTGCGAGTCCTGCCGCCGGAGCACGAGCTGGATCTCGTCGGCGATCTCTTCGTCTTTCAGCTTCAGGCGCTTCAACTGCTGCGGGGTCAGCCGCGCAATGCCCTCCAGGGTGAACTTCGCGCCCTTCTTGACGATCTCGCTGCCGTCGCGGTCGGAGACTTCTTCCGCGGCGACCCGCCCGCTCAGGAGGTCCCGGATCTTCTTGTTGGCTTCCTCGCGGATGATCCGGATCTCGTCCTTCGAATTCTTCTCGATCTTGGCGATCTGGTCCTGCTCGATGGCAAGCGCCCGGAGATCCTTGTCGATCCCCTTGCGCGAGAAGATCTTCACGTCGACGATCGTGCCCTCGATTCCCGGCGGGCACTTGAGGGACGCATCGCGGACGTCGCCGGCCTTCTCGCCGAAGATTGCGCGCAGCAGCTTCTCTTCCGGCGTCAGCTGGGTCTCGCCCTTCGGCGTGACCTTGCCCACCAGGATCTCTCCCGGCTTCACGTTCGCCCCGATGCGGATGATGCCGGACTCGTCGAGGTCGCGCAGCGCGTTCTCGGAAACGTTGGGAATGTCGCGCGTGATCTCTTCGGGGCCGAGCTTCGTGTCCCGCGACTCGATGTCGAACTCCTGGATGTGGATCGACGTGAAGTAGTCGTCCTTGACGAGGCGCTCGGAAACGAGGATGGCGTCCTCGTAGTTGTAACCGCGCCAGGGCATGAACGCGACCAGCACGTTGCGGCCGAGCGCGAGCTCACCGTCCTTGGTGCAGGGGCCGTCGGCCAGGGCCTGGCCCCGTTCGACGCGGGCGCCCTCGTGCACGATCGGCTTCTGGTTGATGCAGGTGTTCTGGTTCGAGCGCCGGAACTTCGTCAGCGGATAGATGTCCGCGCCGAACTCCTTGCCGCTGTTGCGCGGCTCCCCGGGCCCGCCCTCGACGCGCACGATGATGCGCTCCGAGTCGACCTGGTCGACGATCCCGCCGCGCTTGGCCAGGATGACCGCGCCCGAGTCCCGCGCCACTGTGGCCTCGAGGCCGGTGCCGACGAGCGGCGCCTCGACCTTGAGCAGCGGCACGGCCTGGCGCTGCATGTTGGAGCCCATCAGCGCGCGGTTCGCGTCGTCGTGCTCGAGGAACGGGATGAGCGCCGTGGCGACGGAGACGAGCTGCTTGGGAGAAATGTCCTTGTAGTCGACCTTGTCGCGGTCGGCCGTAATGAACTCGCCGTTGAAGCGGGCGATGACCCGATCCTCCCGGATGCGTCCCGACGCGTCGGTCTCGGCGTTGGCCTGCGCGATGACGAAGTTCTCTTCCTCCCAGGCGGAGAGATAGAACGCGAAGGGCGAAGCCTCGGCCGACTTCTTGTGGTTGCGGCGCAGGCGCTCGTTCTCCTCCTCCAGGTCCCTCTTTTCGACGATCTGGCGGAGCTTGAAGGAGGTGTCGCCCGCCTGGGTCACCTGGAAGTGATCGATGACGCGGCCCTTCTCGACCTTCTTGTAGGGGGTCTCGATGAAGCCGAAGTCGTTGATCCGCGCGTAGCACGACAGCGACGAGATGAGGCCGATGTTCGGACCCTCCGGCGTCTCGATCGGGCAGACGCGGCCGTAGTGCGTCGGGTGCACGTCGCGGACCTCGAACCCCGCGCGCTCGCGCGAGAGGCCGCCCGGCCCGAGGGCCGAGAGCCTTCGCTTGTGCGTGACCTCCGAGAGCGGGTTGGTCTGGTCCATGAACTGGGACAGCTGCGACGAGCCGAAAAACTCCTTGATGGAGGCGATGACGGGCTTCGAGTTGATCAGGTCGTGCGGCATCGCCGAGTCGATGTCCTGGTGGACGGACATCTTCTCCTTGATGGCGCGCTCCATCCGGACGAGGCCGATGCGGAACTGGTTCTCGAGCAGCTCGCCCACCGACCGCACGCGCCGATTTCCGAGGTTGTCGATGTCGTCGGTCCGCCCGACGTCGCGCTTCAACCGCAGCAGGTACCCGACGACGCGGAAGATGTCCGCCGGAGTCAGGGTCCGCGTGCCCTCCGAGGAGTCGGCCTCGAGCTTGATGTTGAACTTGAAGCGGCCGACCCGCGAGAAGTCGTACTTCTTCGCGTCGAAGAACATGCCCTCGAAGAGGTTCTTGGCCGACTCGTAGGTCGGCGGATCGCCCGGGCGCAGCCGGCGGTAGATCTCGAGGACCGCCTCGTTCTTCGTCTTGTGCGTGTCCTTGCGGATCGTGTTGACGAGGACGTCCGAGGTGAGGTCCCAATCCGGGAAGAAGATCTCGATCTCCTTGATGCCGCGCTCTTTCAGTGCCTCCACGGCGCCGGCGCCGAGCTCCTGGCCGGCCTCGAAGAGCACCTCGCCCGTCGCGAGGTCCACGACGTCGGAGAGAAAGCAGGCCTTCTCCACGGCCGTCTCGTCCACGGAGCGCTCGATCGAGCCCTTCTTCGCGATCTCCTTCTGGTCATCTTGCGAAAGCTTGATTCCGGCGAACACGAGCTTGGTTTCGCGCTTGACGCGGGCGTAGCGGTCCCGCATCTCTTCCTGCTTCATCAAGTCCTTGCTGACGGTCAGGTGGGCGCGGCCGCGCTCGAAGCGCGCCGGGACCGCGGCGTAGAACTGGCGCAGAATCGCCTCGTCCGTCTCGAGCCCGAGGGCCCGCAGGAAGATCGTCGCCGGAAACTTGCGCTTGCGGTCGATGCGGACGAAGAGCACGGCCTTCTGGTCGTATTCGAACTCCACCCACGAGCCGCGGTACGGGATGATCTTCGCGAGGTAGCCGTGGGCCGACTCCTTCGTGAAGAAGACGCCCGGCGAACGGTGAAGCTGCGACACGATGACGCGCTCCGTCCCGTTGATGACGAACGTCCCGTGCTCGGTCATGAGGGGGATGTCGCCGAAGAAGACTTCCTCTTCCTTGGCGTCGCGCATCGTCTTGACGCCCGTATCCGGGTCCTTGTCGTAGACGAAGAGGCGGAAGGTGACCTTGAGCGGGACCGAGTAGGTCATGCCCCGCTCCTGGCACTCGGCCACCGAGTACTTCAGCTGCAAATCGACCGGGTTGCCGCACACGTCGCAGAGCGAGACCTTGTTGGGGTTCTGCGCGCCGCACTTGTCGCAGGGAACGATCTCCTCGTGCGGGTGCGCCGTGACGATCCGGGCGCCGCAGGAGCGGCAGTCCATGCGCAGGTGCTCGAGGCCCTTCAGCCTTCCGCACTTGCACTCCCAGTTGCCGATCGCGTACTTGACGAACTGCAGCTCGCAGACGCCTCGAAAGTCGGCGAACGGAAACACGCTCGTGAAGACGGCCTGGAGGCCCGACTGGTCCCGCTCCTCGGGGAGCAGGTTCATCTGCAGGAATCGCTCGTACGACCGGCGCTGGACGTCGATCAGGTTTGGAAGATCCATGAACGAACGGATCTTCGAGAAGTTCATCCTCTCGGCAGACACCTCGAGTTCACTCATCTCAATCAGACTCCCCTTTAAGCGCGACGGACGCTACGCGCCGTCGCAAGTGGGCACCGAATACGGGAACGACGGGGGCCCAAGACCTACTTGATCTCGACTTTGGCGCCGACATCCTCGAACTTCTTCTTGATGGCGGCCGCCTCATCCTTCGAGACGCCTTCCTTGAGGACGCCCGGAGCGCCGTCGACGACGTCCTTCGCTTCCTTGAGGCCAAGGCTCGTGACTTCGCGGACGGCCTTGATTGTCTTGATCTTGTCGCCGGCCGCAACCAGGTGCACCGTGAACTCGATCTGCTCTTCCTCCGCCGGGGCCGCCGCGGCTCCGGCGCCCGCCGCTGCCACCGGCATCGCCATCGCCGCCGCCGAGACGCCGAACTTTTCCTCCAGCGCCTTGACCAGCGTGTTGAGCTCGAGGACCGTCATGCCCTCGACTTCCTTCACGAACGTTTCTGCCGTCATCGCCATGATCCTTCTCCTCTCAACGTTTGCGTTACTAAAGTTTTCAGTTGGCGGGCGCGGCTTCGGCCGCATCCGATTTCGACTTCTGGTCCGCGATCTGGGCCAGCACACCCGCGAGATTGCGGACCGGCCCGTTCAACACCGTCACGAGGCGCCGCATGGGCGACTGCATGACGAACAGCAGCTTCGAGACGAGCTCCTCGCGCGAGGGCAGCTCGGCGATCACCTTGATCTCGGAGGTCGCCACGGACCGTCCCTCGATCACGGCCGCCTTGAACACCAGGTTGGGGTTCGTCTTGGCGAAGTTCGTCAGGACCTTGGCCAGGGCCACGGGACTGGACCGGTTGTAGGCCACCCCGGTGGCGCCCGTGAAGTGCTCGGCGACGGCCTCGAGCGCCGTGCCCTTGGTCGCCAGCAGGACGAGCGTGTTCTTCACGACGAGGTACTTCGACTGCGTCCCGCGCACCTGGCGGCGCAGCTCCGTCACCTCGGGCACCTTCAGGCCGGCAAAGGCGAACAGGATCGCGTTCGACGACTTCGCCAGGTCCGCGCCCAGGGACTCCACCATCTCGGTTTTTTCGGTTCGGTTCATTCGTTGTCCTCGCTTGCCCTAGAGGGCTTCGATCGACGCCGTGTCGATCTCGACGCCCGGCCCCATCGTCGAAGAGACGGAGACGGTCCGGAAATACTTGCCCTTGGCCGCCGCCGGCTTCGCTTTCAGCACGGCGTGGATGAACGCGGAGGCATTCTCCTCGAGCTTCTTCTCGTCGAACGAAACCTTGCCGATCGGCGCGTGGATGATCGAGGTCTTGTCCACGCGGAACTCGATCTTGCCGCCCTTGATCTCACGCACGGCCCTGGCGACGTCCATCGTCACGGTGCCGGCCTTCGGGTTGGGCATGAGGCCCTTGGGCCCCAGGACCTTTCCGAGCTTTCCGACCAGGCGCATCATGTCCGGCGTGGCGACGAGCGCCTCGAACTCGAGGAAGCCGCCCTGGATCTTCTCGACCAGGTCCTCGGCCCCCACGTGGTCCGCTCCCGCCTCCTGCGCCTCCTTCGCCTTGTCGCCACCGGCGATGACCGCTACCCGCTTCGACTTGCCCGTGCCGTGGGGCAGCACGACGGTGCCGCGCACCATCTGGTCGGCGTGCTTCGGGTCCACCCCGAGGAGCATCGCGACGTCGACGGACTCGTCGAACTTCGCGTAGCGCATGTCGCGGACGAGCTTCACCGCGTCCGCGAGCACGTACGGGCGAGCTTCGACCTTCGACTTCGCCGCCAGGAACTTCTTACCGCTTTTGGGCATCATCCTCCTTCGTCGTGCGAGCGATCCGGGTGTGGCCGGATCTCCGACTATTCCTCGTGAACCGTGAATCGTGAACCGTTATACGACTTCAATCCCCATCGACCGCGCGGTCCCCTCGATCACCCGAATGGCGGCAGGAAGGTCCGAGGCGTTCAGGTCCGGCATCTTCGTCTTCGCGATCTCTTCGACCTGCTGCTTCGTGACCTTGCCGACCTTCTCCTTGTTCGGCGTGCCCGAGCCCTTCGGCACCCCGGCGGCCTTCAGGAGCAGGATCGCAGCCGGCGGCGTCTTCGTGATGAAGCTGTACGACCGGTCGGCGTACACCGTGATCACCACGGGGATGATCAGGCCCTTCTGCGGCATGGTCCGCGCGTTGAAGCTCTTGCAGAAGTCCATGATGTTGACGCCCTGCTGGCCGAGCGCCGGACCCACGGGCGGAGCGGGAGTCGCCTCCCCCGCCGGGATCTGGAGCTTGACGTAGCCGGTGATTTTCTTTGCCATTGCTCTTCCTCGCTGACAGCGCTTACAGCTTCTGGACCTGCAGGAACTCCAGCTCCACCGGCGTCGAACGGCCGAAGATCGTGACCATGACCTTCAGCGTCGACCGATCGAGGTTGACTTCCTCGACGACCCCGGTGAAGTTCGTGAAGGGGCCGTCCGTGATCCGGACGTGCTCGCCCTTTTCGAACGTGTGCTTGGGCTTGGGCTTCTCCTTGGTGGAGGTCACGCGGTGGAGGATCTGCTCGACCTCCTCGGCGGTGAGCGGTGTGGGCTCCTTGCCGGACCCGACGAAACCGGTGACCTTGGGGGTGTTCTTGACGAGGTGCCAGCCGTCGTCGGACATCTCCATCTCGATGATGATGTAGCCGGGGAAGAACTTGCGCTGGATCTCTCGCCGCTTCCCGCCCTTCATCTCGACCAGGGTCTCCGTGGGGATCCGGATGTCGCCGAACTTCTCCTGCATCCCCATCGCCTCGATGCGTTGGTGCAGGTTCTGCCGGACCCGCTCCTCGAAGCCGGAGTAGGTGTGGACGATGTACCAGTTCTTCGTGTTGGTCTCGGTGATCATGCGGCCACCACCCCGGTCGCCTTGTAGATCTTGTCGACCAGCCACGCCAGGCCGCTGTCCACCACGAAGAGGTAGAAGCCGAAGAGGAAGCACGCGATGATGACGACGACCGTCGTCCCCGTGACCTCGCCCCGGCTCGGCCAGCTGACTTTTTTCATCTCCGACCAGACGTCGCGGAAGAAATCCCGCGTCGTCGGCCACCACTCTTTGACTGGCATCATCGTTTTGTCTCGCCTGACTGTTCTCCACCGACTGCTGACCGCTCACCGTCTATGGCAGGGGTGGAGGGATTCGAACCCCCAACCTACGGTTTTGGAGACCGCCGCTCTACCAATTAGAGCTACACCCCTAAAGCTCGCTACGTCTCCTAGACCTTCCCCTCTTTGTGCGGCGTGTGCTTGCGGCAGAAGCGGCAGTACTTCGACAGCTCCAGCTTCTCCGTGTTGGTCTTCTTGTTCTTGGTCGTCGTGTAGTTCCGGCGCTTGCACACGGGACAGGCCAAACTGATGTTTTCTTGCATATGTCCTCGCGGGCGGGGCAAGCCCCGCCCCTACGCTTATTCCAAAATCTCGACGATGGTTCCGGCGCCGACGGTGCGGCCGCCCTCGCGGATGGCAAAGCGCAGGCCCTTCTCAATGGCGATCGGGGTGATCAGGTTGATCTCGA
>JANMPW010000224.1:0-2778 GCA_031370065.1 Acidobacteriota bacterium | reverse complement strand
AACCGATCACCGTCGATGGAAGCCGCGCCCGTCCGACGCCGCGGAACTCGCCGAGCGTACCCGGATCGACCTCGCGCAGCTCCGCGATGGCGAAGTCGATGCGCGCGGATAGTGCGTCCAGCACGGCCGCAATGTCTGACGCCTCGAGCTCGGCGCCCTCCGATCGAAGCGCCGCGAACTGCGCTTCGGAGAGTGCGTCACCACGCGCGTAGGTGAACAACCGATCAATCACTCCAGAAATGTGCCGGACGTGGAATGCCGCCGACGCGACCCCGGCGGGGCGCGCGTTCCATTCATCAATCGTCAGGTTCTCTACAAGCTCACTGACGCTTTCCTTTACCTGAAGAAGGATGTGCGCGACGGGCTGCAGGACGGCCGGGACGCCTTCGATTGGTCCCCGTTGCCACCATTCGGTCTTTGACATTTCAGTTCAGGCTCCCTGGGTGAGGCACGGAGACGGCCTCCGCGCCGGACGTCGGATTTCCGGTGTTGTCAGGGCCGCGCTGTTCACCGCTAGCCTCCAACACTTTGGACGCCATCCATAAAAACAAGCCGGCACACGCTGCGTACGGAACTCGCCGGAACCAGAAATTCGTCTCGATGAGACGCTCAATCAGGGGAAGGGACAACCCGTGCGCGCTGAGCTGGATTTGAATTGGAACCTGAGTGGCCGCGGTGGACACCCAGATAATAGCCTGCAGTGCGATTGCCACCCAGACAGCCAGAATCGGTATCGCCACGGGCCTGAACCAGAGCAGCAGAATAGTGAACGCCGTGCCAAGCAGCGCTGGCGCGACCAGGAAGGTCAGAATTCTTGGCGAAATGAACTGGTGAAACGCAACGAACTCAGCCTTTCCGATCAGGTGCCAACTCGAGTAGTTCACGAAACTCTCTATGAAGGCAGCCCCATTGCCGTAGAACACCAGAGCGAATGCAATCAAGAACACCCAGCGCGCTTTCGTCTCCAATTTGGCTCCAAGTGCGGTCTGGCGAGGTGCCGCATCCGTGCTGCCTCGGCATGATGACTTCGTGTGCGACGCTGCCTACCTCAGCATCGTCCCTGGCACTCGATTGTCCGGCTAACGCAATGCCGCTCACCCGCGGCCGCACAAGCACCTCTGGTTGGCGTGGCCTTACCACCACCGCCGGGGTGCAGAGGGCCGGATGTCAGGCGGCGTTACCCCGACACACACTTGACGCGGATGTTCGACCGCCCCGCCCGTGCCGAGTCGAGACGACGCTCCACTTCACGCCGCGCCGGGGAAAGGGGAGAGACTCGGACAAACTGCTGGAATTCCTGCTCAACGCCCGCCATATCCCCGCAGGCACATGTCGACTGCGTGAGCGCGTCGAGCACGGCTTCCGCTTCTTTCTTCGCCGGCGCCACATAACGCGCCGGATACTTGCGCTGAAACTCCACCCACGCGCGATACGTCTCAACCAGGCTCATGCTGCCGAAGCGCGTACAACCGCTGTAGTCGGTTTGCTGCTCAACATACACGGGCCACACACCCTCCGGATAGGTCGCCTTGAGCGCCCCGAAGAAGCCCCGATCGGCTGCATCGCCGCGGGCAGCCGCGAGTCGGCCGAAGTAGGCTGGGTCCGGAGCGACAAAAACGATTTCTTCGCGGTTAATCAACGCGCCGGGAAGCTCTCGCTCCAGACGTGTGAATTCCTGATCGGACAATGACTCCAGGACGGTTCGACCGTCTCGTACCCGCATCAAAGCCTCGCGCACCGATCCCAATGCCGCGAATGCCGCTTCGAGACCGCCGCGCGATACTCCGGACCCTGCCGATGTGATTGCAGCGCGGTAACGTTGAATGTCGGCGTGATCTGATACAGAAAGTTGCGCGCAGACGACGGCCGCACGGAATCCGGCCAAAGTGAGCGCCACAAGAAGTGACTTCTGGTTCACAGTTCGGTTCGCCTAACGGCCAGGTTTAAGCCACTTCAACTTCGCTTTCCCGCCTTCGCCAAGGCTCCGGCTAGGTCTCCCCGCAGCTCGCGAGGAGCGGACCGCGAGCGAAGGCGGAGGGCGCGCAAGCCGCGGCGGCTCATGATTGCACCGGCCGCCGGCGGCTGCAAACCGTTGTGAGACCGCGTGGACACGAGTATGATGTATTGTCATACTCCTATGCCCAAGACAAAGGTGGCCCTCACCCTCGACGCCGACCTCCTCGACCAGGTGGACGAACTCGTCGCCAAGCAGAAGTTTCGAAACCGCAGCCAGGCCGTCGAGGCAGCGCTGGCGGATAAGCTCCATCGGCTCGCCCGGACCCGGCTGGCCCGCGAAGCCGCCAAGCTCGATCCGACCGAAGAAAAGCGCGTGGCTGACGAAGGCTTGAAGGATGCCCTGGAGGCATGGCCCGAATACTGAGGGGAGAGATCCGCTGGGCGGACCTCAACCCCGTGCGGGGCCGTGAACAGGCGGGCCCACGGCCCGTCGTGATCCTCAGCCACGACGTCTTCAACGATCGATCGGGAACGGTGATTGCGGTGGCGATCACCAGCCAGGAGCCGCGCGCCGGATTTCCCCTGACGCTCGAAAGCAAGGCTACCGGCCTCACGAAACGATCGTGGATCAAAATCAGCCAGATCCGGACGCTGTCGGTCGATCGGATCGGCGCCAAACTGGCGCGTGCCAGTGAGGAAGAGCTCGCACGAGTCCTTGACGGCCTGAATGAGATCCTCGGATAGGCAGCTTGCTTCTTCAGCGGTCTAACGAGCGCGTTTCAGCCACGCCTTCGCCTTCCGCTTGGGCGCGCAAGCTGCGAG
>JANMPW010000223.1:0-2581 GCA_031370065.1 Acidobacteriota bacterium | reverse complement strand
CAATTCTCGCGACCCTCCCGAATGGCTTCCGACCGGGAACTCCATGGGGAGCCACTTCTCTCCCGCGTCCTCACCCCCGCAACGCCGGTGTAGAGTCCCCGAAAGATCGGATGACACTCTCAGCCGGAACACGCCTCGGTCCCTACGAGATCCTGTCGCCCCTTGGCTCGGGCGGGATGGGGGAGGTGTACCGGGCGAGCGACGCCAAGCTCAAGCGCGAGGTGGCGATCAAGGTGCTTCCGGAAGCGGTGGCGAAAGATCACGAGCGGCTGGCGCGTTTCGAGCGCGAGGCGCAGCTGCTGGCCTCGCTCAACCATCCCAACATCGCGACCATCCACGGCGTCGAGGACTCGGGTGGCGCTCCTGCTCTGGTCATGGAGCTGGTCGAAGGGCCGACGCTCGAGGATCGGATCGCGCAAGGGCCGATTCCGGTCGAGGAGGCTCTCCCGATCGCGCGCGAGATCGCGGAGGGGCTCGATTACGCGCATGAGCGCGGGATCATCCACCGAGACCTGAAGCCCGCCAACGTCAAGCTGACGGGGGACGGAAAGGTCAAGATCCTCGACTTCGGGCTGGCGAAGTCACTCGATCCGGTCGCGGGAGCCTCGACGCCCGATCTGACCCGTTCGCCGACGATCACAGCGGCGGCAACGCAGGCGGGGGTGATCCTGGGGACGGCGGCGTACATGTCGCCGGAGCAGGCGCGCGGAAAGCCGGCTGACAAGCGGTCCGACATCTGGGCGTTTGGCTGCGTCCTGTGGGAGATGCTCACCGGCAAGCGCCTCTTCCACGGTGAGACGGTATCCGACACGCTGGCGGCGGTGCTCAGGGCGGACATCGACTGGGAAACCCTGCCTGGCGGAACGCCTCCCGCGATCCAGCGGCTGCTCAAACGCTGTCTCGAACGGGACCCGAAGCGGCGGCTGCGCGACGTCGGGGAAGCCCGCATCGCGATGGAAGAGGCTCCAGGGAGCCTCATCGCCACCCGCGCGGAGACCGCCGCGGGGCTGGCTTCGCGGCGCGCCGGGCGGGGGCGGATGGTGGCGGCGGCGCTGGCCGGCGTGGCGCTCGGCGCCCTGCTGGTTGCTGGGGTCGCCGCGATGCGTGACCGGCGATCGACGAGGGACTCCGTGGTTCGGTTAAACGTCAACCTCCCGCGGGGGCAGGCGATGGTGATGGAAGGGCTGCCGAACTTCGCATTGTCGCGTGACGGAGCGGAGATTGCCTACGTCGCAAAGAAGGAGTCCGGAACAAGCGCGCTCTACCTCCGCTCCATGGGCTCTTTCGACGCAAGAGAACTTCCCGATACTGAAGGCGCGACGACGCCCTTTTTCTCTCCCGATGGTCAGTGGTTGGGATACTTCGTCGGAGGGCGAGTCCAGAAGATGGCCGTGTCGGGGGGGCCGCCCCAACCGGTTTGCGACACGCCGGTTTCAGAACTCGGAGGCGCCGCCTGGGCCGACGACGGAAGCATCCTCGTTCCGACGACGAACGGGAGCTTGATGCGCGCCGACCCGTCGGGCGGAAAGTGCGTGGAGATCGTCAAACCCGATGCAGCGCGCGGCGATCTTCTGGAACCCGAATCCCTTCCGGGCGGAAAGGGCATTCTCTTCGCGAGCCTCGGGGGGTTTCAAGCGAGCCAGGCCCACATCTCAGTGCTCGACCTGAAGACCGGCAAGTCGCAGGTGATTATTTCGCAGGGCACGAACCCTCGCTATATGGAGCCGGGGCTCGTCGTCTTTGGCCGCTCCGGCGCCATCCTGGCCGCGCCGTTCGATCCGCATGGTCTGAAACTGCTGGGCCAGCCTTTCCCGGTGGTCGAGAGGGTCATGCCCGACTCCGCGAACGGAATCGAGCAGTTTGCCGTTTCGAGAAGCGGCGTGCTCGCCTACGTTGCCGGAGCGCGCACCGCTGTCAAGAGGCGGATCATGATGGCGGACCGGAAGGGCGTTTCGACGACGGTCACCGCGGACGCGAATTCCTACGAAGATCTTTCTCTTTCGCCGGACGGACGCGAGATCGCCATGACCGTCGAGGGCCCGAGCTGGAACATCTGGGTCTACCACCTCGATCGCGGGACTCTCACGCGGCTGACGTTCGAGAACGACAACCGCGACCCGCTCTGGACGCCCGATGGGAAACGGGTCGTCTACACGTCGCTGCGAAACGGCCTGTACGGCCTCTACTGGCGGCCTGCGGATGGGAGCGGTCCGGAAGAACTGCTGTCGGCCAGCAAGAACTGGGTGTTCGCCAACTCATGGTCTGCCGACGGCCGCTTCCTGGCGTTCGGCGAGCAGGATCCAAAGACCGGCTTCGACATCTTGATTCTTCCCGTGGGAGGCGACCGCAAGCCCTATCCCTTCGTGCGTTCCTCTTTCCGGGAATGGTTCGGAGAGTTCTCGCCGGACGGCCGCTGGATCGCCTACGAGTCGAACGAGTCGGGCCGGAGCGAGGTCTACCTGCGTCCCTTTCCGGGCCCCGGCGGCAAATGGCAGGTCTCGACGGAAGGGGGCGCGCGGCCGGAGTGGTCCCGAGACGGACGGGAGCTCTTCTATTTCGAAAGCGACAGGATGATGCGCGT
>JANMPW010000198.1:0-2393 GCA_031370065.1 Acidobacteriota bacterium | reverse complement strand
GTCGCTATTTATTAGATACTTATATAGTAAGTATCACAGCGAATATTGGCATATGTGACATTGTGATACGCTAATGCTGCAATGCCACAGCAGCCCCGACACCTTCCTAAGCCTTTCCCAACAAGACGTTTACAGAGAATTCACGTAGCCCTCTCGGGCTGGCAGGCCTCTTGCCTCTCTGCATGTATCGACGCCATGAGAAAAGCCCTCGCCATCGGACTCGAAGCCATCGAAACGCCCAACCTGCTCTGGGGGCTTCTGGCGGGCGAGCTTTCCCTCGTCATGCTGCTTCTCGGCTCCGATAGACTCCCTCCTGTCTTGATCCGTTCACTCCAACTCTTCCTCCGGTTCTAGGAGCCCCGAGCGCGTCCATGTCGCAGGGAGGTTCCGCTCCGCCCGGGCTCGTCGCCCATGGTCCGCGCGAAGTGTCGATGAGCATCCCGGTCGCGCCGGAGATGGAAATCGTTGCCACGGCGCAGGCTGCCGCCCTCGGCGAATATCTCGGCATGACGCGGGATAAGATCGACGAGGTCAAGCTCGCGCTCGTGGAAGCGTGCATCAACGCGTTCGAGCACGCCAATTGCCGCGACGAGCAACTGCACCTGACGTTCCGGCTGGGCCAGGAGCCGAAGGGGAGGGAGTGGCTCGAGGTGGAGGTCCTGGACAAGGGCAAGGGGTTCGACAAGGCCACGGTGGAGGAGCCGAGCATCGAGAAGAGCTTCGCCAGCCACCGCAAGCGCGGCTGGGGCCTCCAGATCATCAAGAGCCTGATGGACGAGGTGCAGATCACCTCGGGAGGGTGGGGGACGAGGATTCTCATGAGGAAATACAAGTGAGCGAGTCCTGCAAGGTGTCCTCGGAGCGCCGGGGCGACGTCGCGATTCTTTGGACGGACGGCTACATCAACAACCAGGGGGGCGAGGAGATCGCGCGCGAGGCGTACGCTCACCTCGAGCAGGGGGCGCGCGGGCTCGTGCTGAACCTGGAGAAGACCCGCATCGTGAACTCGATCGGCATCTCCATCCTGATCGAGGTGCTGGAAAAGGTGATGGATCGGAAAGGGGCGCTCGCCTTCTGCGGTCTCACGCCGACGATCGACAAAACCTTCCGTATTATGGGGCTGGCCCAGTACGCCGCGATCTACTCGACCCAGGAGGAAGCGATCCGGGGCGTCGACGCGAAGACCGCCTGATCCCTTTCACGGCATGAGCGCCCCGGCATCCACCTCCACCCCCGCGCGTCTCGACGAACTCTGGAAGCGGATCGGAACGGTCCTCGCGGGAGAGAGCCCCCTGCCGGCGCGCATCGGCGCGGGGGCGCTTGCCGCCACGGGGGCGCGCGACGCAACGCTGTACTTCCGGGAACGCGAAGCCTGGATCCGGGCCGGAGAGGGCCCCGGCGGAGTCGAGCCGGGAGAAGTTCCGGACCCGCTGCCTCCCGGCATCTTTCACCGCGAGGGCGACCTGTGGCTGCCCCTTTGGGCCGAGGGCGAGCTCCACGGGGCCCTGCGCCTCTCCGGGTTGCCCGGCCCCGACCCCCCGGAGAGCGCGGCGCTGCTGGCCTTCCTGCTGGGATCGCTCGTCGGCGCGCACCGTCTGGCGCGCCAGGTCCGGGATGCGGAGTTCGAATTGAAGGCGAGGCTCCTCGAGCTCGAGTCCCTCTACGACCTCGGGCTTTCGCTCGGCGGGCAGCTCGATCTTCCCGCCCTCGCCGACGAGGTCCTCTTCCGGTCGATCTCGCTGACGGACGCCGGTAAGGGCACGCTCGTCCTCTTCGAAGAGTCGGGCGCCGTGCTTCTGGAAAGAAGCGTCGGCGGCGAGGTGCTCGCGGGCCGCGACGCCGCGGCCTGGACGCTGCCGGAGGGCGGCGTCATCAACAACGCGGCGGCCTCGGTGCCGACGGCCGGAATGAAGCTCGCGGCCTGCGAGAAGTGCCTGGCCGTGGCGATCTCCGTTCCGGGCCGGCGGCTGGGCGCGCTAGCGGTCGCCGACAAGGAGTCGCGCGACGGCCGCGTCCTCGACTTCACGCCCACCGACGCGCGCCTGCTGTCGCTCTTCGCGAACCAGGCGGCCGCCGCCATCGAGACCGCGCGGCTCCACCAGGACGCGATCGAGAAGGAGCGGATCGAGCGCGAGCTCGAGCTGGCCGCGGCGATCCAGCGCCAGATCCTGCCCCGGGACCTGCCGGTCGTCGCCGGGCTCGAGATCGCCGCGAAGAACGTGCCCACGCGCCAGGTGGGCGGCGACTACTTCGACTTCTTCCCGCTCTCGGGCGGGCGGCTCGCGTTTCTCGTCGCCGACGTCTCCGGCAAGGGCGTTCCGGCCGCCCTGCTCGTGTCCACCGTCCACGCCGCGGTGCACCTCCAGATTGACGAGGCGAAGACCGTGGCGGAG
>JANMPW010000190.1:0-5653 GCA_031370065.1 Acidobacteriota bacterium | reverse complement strand
CGACGCAGCACGCGGAGTCGATCAAGCACGCCGCGCTGAAGGAAGCGATCATCGAGGAAGTCGTCCGCCCCGTGATTCCCGCCGCGCTGCTCACAGCCGACACCAAGTTCCACATCAATCCGACGGGCCGCTTCGTCATCGGCGGCCCCCAGGGCGATACGGGCCTGACCGGGCGCAAGATCATCGTGGACACCTACGGCGGAAGCGCCCCGCACGGCGGCGGCGCGTTCTCGGGCAAGGACCCCACGAAGGTGGATCGGTCGGCCGCGTACATGGCGCGCTACGTCGCCAAGAACATCGTCGCCGCGGGGCTGGCCGAGCGCGCACTCATCCAGCTCGCGTACGCGATCGGCGTCGCGGACCCCGTGTCGGTGCACGTCGAGACATTCGGGACCGGAAAGCTTCCGGAGAGCCGCATCGTCGCGCTCATCCGCGAGCACTTCTCGCTGACGCCCAAGGGCATCATCGAGACGCTGAACCTGCGCCGGCCCATTTACAAGGCAACCGCCGCCTTCGGCCATTTCGGCCGCCGGCTGCCGGAGTTCACCTGGGAGCAGACGGACAGGGCCGAAGCGCTCGCGAAAGCGGCCGGGGTCGAAGTCGCGGCTCCGGTGGGAGGATAGCGATGTCAACGGTGGTCTCCGCGGCGACGAAACACGACGTCAAGGACCTCGCCCTCGCGGGCAAGGGCAAGACGCGCATCGAATGGGCGGACGCGAGCATGCCGGTGCTCCGGCAGATCCGCGAGCGCTTCGAGAAGGAGAAGCCCCTGAAGGGCGTTCGCCTCGCGGCGTGCCTCCACGTCACGAGCGAGACCGCGAACCTGGCCCGCACGCTCGTGGCCGGGGGAGCCGATCTGGTGCTCTGCGCCTCGAACCCCCTCTCGACGCAGGATGAGGTCGCGGCCTCCCTCGTCGCCGACTACGGGGTCTCGGTGTACGCGATCAAGGGCGAAGACCACGCCACGTACTACGAGCACATCCGCGCGGCCCTCGCGCACGGACCGCACATGACGATGGACGACGGCGCCGACCTCGTCTCCTCGCTGCTCTTTCTCGCGCTCGGCCGCGACGCGGACGTGGATCCGGTCGTGCGCGCGTGGGCGAAGGGCCTTTCCGCCGCGGAGCGCAAGGCGCTCTTCGACGCGATCATGGGCGGCACGGAGGAGACGACGACTGGCGTCATCCGACTCAAGGCGATGGAGAAGGCGGGCGTCCTGAAGTTCCCGGTCGTCGCCGTCAACGAGGCGAAGACCAAGCACTTCTTCGACAACCGGTACGGCACGGGGCAGTCGACCCTGGACGGCATCATCCGCGCGACCAACCTGCTCATCGCGGGCCTGAACGTGGTCGTCGCCGGCTACGGCTGGTGCGGCCGCGGCGTCGCCATGCGGGCCCGGGGCCTCGGCGCGCAGGTCATCGTGACGGAGCTTGATCCGACCAAGGCGATCGAGGCCGCCCTCGACGGCTACCGGGTGATGACGATGGCGCAGGCGGCCCCGCTCGGCGACATTTTCGTGACGGTCACCGGCAACAAGGGCGTCCTGCGCGACGAGCACTTCCGGGTGATGAAGGACGGCGCGGTCGTCTGCAACTCCGGGCATTTCAACGTCGAGATCGACATCCCGGCCCTCGAGAAGCTCGCCAGCGGCCGCCGATCGATCCGCGACACGGTCGAGGAGTTCACGATGCGCGACGGCCGCCGCATTCACCTGCTGGCGGACGGACGGCTCATCAACCTCGCCGCCGCGGAAGGCCACCCGGCTTCGGTCATGGACATGTCTTTCGCGAACCAGGCGCTCGCCGCCGAGTTCATGGTGAAGAACCACGCGACGCTCGAGAAGAAGGTCTACACAGTCCCGGAGGACATCGACCGGGAGATCGCGCGCTTGAAGCTCGCTTCGATGGGCGTCTCCATCGATACGCCGACGCCCGAGCAGCAGAAGTACATGACCTCCTGGGAAGAGGGAACGTAGGCAAAAGGGCCTCGGCGGCCGTCTCGGCGTCTACGTTCGCATCCGAACCAGGAAGTAAGTCCCCGCGAGGCCAAAAAGCACGTCCGGCGCCCATGCCGCGAGCAATGCCGGGAGGGCGCCCGCCTCGCCGAGCTTCGTCGAAAAGGCCGTCGCGATCAGCGCGAGGATCCCGAGAAAGAGGCCCAGGCCGATGCCCGCGAGGGTTCCGCGCCGGCCAATCCGGAAGGCGAAGGGCGTGGCGAGCAGGGCCATGATGGGGATGAGCAAGGGCCCCGCGAGCTTCCCCTGGAGGGCGGTGTCGAGGCTCGCCGTGGAGAAGCCCCCAGCCCGCAGGCGCCGCGTCAAGCGTTCGAGCTCGCGGAAACGCATCTCCTCCGGGCGCCGCCGCACGGCCGCGAGCGCCTTCGGCGGATCGCCGGCGATCGTCTCCTCGAGGAATGCGCGGTAGGGCTCGCGCGACGACTTCTCGAAGCTCCGCGTCCATCCGTCGCGAAACTTCCACGCTTGGCCGGTCCACCCCGCATCCCGAGCCGAGGTGCGGCGGACCAGCCGGAACTGCCGGTCGAAGGAGAACACGGAGACGCCGAAGAGCTCCTCGCTGCCGGCGTCGGCCTCCTCGCGGTGCCAGATCTCGTCGTTGTTGGAGAGGTACCAGTTGCGCTCGCTCGGGCCCCGGCCTCCGGCCTCCGGAGGCCGGCCGTAGATCTCGTTGCGAAAGCGCTCCTGGCGCTGCTCGGAGAAGGGAAGCACGTACTCCCCGACCGCGAAAGCCAGCACGGCCCCGAGCCCGGCGGCAATGACGACCGGCGCCGCAAGACGCCAGAGGGAAAGGCCTGACGCCTTGAAGGCCGTGTCCTCGTTGTTCTTCGAAAGGGCCCCGAGACCGGCGAGCGTCGCCAGGAGAACGGCGAACGGAGCGATCTGGATCGTGATGGACAGCAGGAAGTACCGGTAGTACCCGAAGATCGCCGCCGTCGAGGGATGGTGCCGGGCGACCTCGTCGAGCTTGTCGGCGTAATCCACCACGAGAGAAATCAGCACGGCCGAGGCCAGGATCAGCGCAAAGGCCCCGCCGAACCGGGCGAGGACGTACCGGTCGGCGAGGCAGAGAAACCGGAAGCGCGGCTCTTTGGCGTCTCCGGAGATCTTCGCGGAGCGGAGCAGCTCCAGAGCGCCGGCAGCCGGCGCCGGCCCGGAGAGGGGACGGGGCGCGGTCGGGGCCCGGCGTTCGCGGCGACCCATCGCGGCGGCGAGGGCGACCAGCAGCACGTTGGGAAGCCACATCGCCAGGGCCGGTGGGAGGCGGCCGTCGGACGCCCATGTTTCCCCGGTCGAGAGCAAAACGTAGTAGCCGACCAGGATGAGCAACGACAGCGCGAAGCCTCCGCCGCGGCCCGCGCGGGAGAGCGACTGCGCCAGCGGAATCCCGACGAGCGCGAAGGCGAGACACGCGAAGGGGATCGCCAGCTTCTTGTGGATCTCGACGAGCGCCTGCCTCCGCCGCGGGTCCGATTTCGGCAGCCGCTCGGCCACGGCCACGAGCTCTGTGAGGGTGCGCGCGCGAATCCCTTTCTCCGAGGTCACCCGAGCTCCCGCGCTGTTCACGGCTTCGCCCGCCAGCAGGAGGCGCTGGGAAGCGTTTCGAGTGGTCCGGTAACGCGAGGGATCCTGCGGCTCGAGCTCGTGGACCGTGGACTCGAAGAGGTCGAGCCAGAGCCGGTCGCCCTCCAGCGTGAGCCCGCCGTGGCGCGCCACGATGACCCGGTTGGGAGCCTCGGACTCGTCGCCGAGCTTCAAGAAGATACCCTCGAACGAGCGGCCATCGGCGGCGATACGGTCGAAGAAGAAAGTGATGCCCGGTCGGGGCTCTCGAAACGTGCGAGGGGCTACGACGTTGACGATCGAGCTCGCTGCAACGCGGGCCATTGACCGCTCGAGCGCCTCGTTGGTGGCCGGCAGGATAGCGTTGTAGACGAAGAGCACCAGGAGCGACAGGGCTGCCGCGGTGCCGAGGACCGGCCGGTAGAGGGCTGCCGGCCCGACCCCGCAGGCCCCGAGGGCCGTCAGCTCCGAGTCGGCCGAGAGGCGACCGATGCCGATGAGGACGCCGAGCAGCAGCGCCATCGGCAGAGTCAGCACGACGATCCATGGAAGGGAGAGCCCGACGAGCCGGCCAACCTCGAGGAACGAGGCACTGCGGCGGACGGCAAAGTCGGCGAGAAAGAGGATCGTCCGGATGAGCAGGACGAACGTATAGGCGACGAAGCCGAGCAGAAAAGGAGGCCAGATCTCTCTGAGGACGGAACGGGAGACCAGGCGCATCAGAAGCGATAGTGCAGACAGGCCCGGCGCAAGTAAAGGGTTGCGAACCAGGCCCAAAACACTATTTTACATAATATATCTTATCGGACGTTGTAGATCAACTGTGGGGCCCGTGGAACCGCCCGCTTTCCCACTCATATCAGCACGTTGACGGGCGTCGTGACACGCGGAGCAGCGGCGACGAGGGAAGAGCCCGAGTATCGTGATCTAGCGCGACGGCAGAGCACGACGCGAGGAAGATCCAAACGGGCAGCGCGCGTCGAACGCCTCTAGCCCTTCTTCGTGAGCTCCAGCTCCCCGGATTCGAGCTGCTTGAGGACTCCGCGAAGCGCATCGATCAACTCCGCTTTCGCCACACGCGTTTTGTGGAAAGCGATGTTGAGGCGGAAGGGACCGTCCTTGGGCGAGTAGACGAAGTGGAACTCGCGACGTTTCCCCGGCTCGCCCGCGATTCCCCTTTTCTGCTGGCGCAGATCGTCGCGCGTCGAACCGCCCGCGACCTGCGCGATCGCCTCTTCCATCTTCTTCTCGTCGTCGAGTCGCGCGATCTCTAGAAGCACCGAGCGGGCATCGATGTCGGCGCGCCGACATTCCTCCCGGAGGCGCTCGGGAATTTGCAGCAGCGACATCGCCTCGGTGACCGAGACGCGGGATTTTCCGATCGTCGCCGCGATGTGCTGCTGCGTATAGCCGTGAGTCTCGGCGAGCGACGCGTAGCCCATCGCCTCTTCGAAGGGATGCAGGTCGCGCCGGTGAAGGTTTTCGATGAGGGCGATCTCCATGACCTCGTTCTCGGGTACGTCGAGCTCGATGCACGGGACCTCGGTCAGCCCGGCTTCGAGCGCCGCCCGGAAGCGCCGCTCCCCCGCAATGATCCGGAACCTCCCGTCGGGCATCGGGCGAACGAGCAGCGGCTCGAGGACGCCCTTGGACTCGATGGACATCTTCAGTCCCTCGAGGTTGCCCACGCTGCGGCGCGGCTGCTCGGGATTGGTCTCGATCTCCTCAATGGGGATCTGTCGTCCGAGCGAGGGACCGAACCGCTCGGACAGGGAGTCCACGAAGTGGGAGTCGTGGCGCATGTGGGTCTCGCTCGGAAGGCCGCGGCGCTTAGACACGGGAGAGCACCTCCTCGGACAGAGAGTAGTACTCGGCCGCGCCGCTCGAGCGCGGCGCGAACGTGAAGATCGACTCCTGGTGCGCCGGGCTCTCCTCGAGTCGGACGCTCTTGGAGATCGTCGTCTTGAACATCTTCTTGCCGAAGACGCCCGTGATTTGCTTGAACACGTCCTTGCCGAGGACCGTGCGCTTGTCGTGCAGGGTGATCAGGACGCCCAGGATCTGGAGGTTTGGGTT
>JANMPW010000144.1:0-7506 GCA_031370065.1 Acidobacteriota bacterium | reverse complement strand
CCGAGCCGCCTCGCGCAGCAGGTCGCGGAGGTCTACCTCGGGGCCCTGATGACGCCGGACGCGCCAAAATTGCAGCCGAAGAAGGGCTCGGAGGCGAGGGTCGCGGTCCCGGCGGTGGAACTCAGGCGTCTCGCGGGGTCCTACCGGAATTCTGCAACGGGACAGATTGTCGGAGCCTCCGTGCGCGAGAACAAGCTCGTGGGGGAGGCAGGCGGCCAGAGCTTCACCTTCGTTCCGACCGCGGTCGGCCGCTTCCGGCTCGATGGCCTCCGCGGGGGCAGGAGCGAGATCGAGGTCGGCCCGGTCGCGAGTGGCGGCAGATCCGCCCTCTTCGTCACGACAACCGACGAGGCCGGCGGCGTCGAGAAGGAAACCTTCCAGCCGGTGGATCTCTGGTCGCCGACGGCGGTGGAGCTGGCTAATTTCGCCGGCAGCTACGCGAGCGAGGAGCTCGACACGACGTGGAAGCTCGTCGTCGAGGACGGAAAGCTCGCCATCCGGCACCGGGGCCTTCCCGAGGAGGCTCTCAAGCCGACCGTCGCCTGGACGTTCACGGTCGACGGAATGAACCTCACCTTTGCGCGCGACGCCGGTCGGCGAATCACGGGCTTCACTCTCGATGCGGGCCGGGCGCGGGGCATCGCTTTCCGAAAGCTGTAGGGGCGCGCCCCTTCTTTAGGCTTGCGTCCGGTGCGAGGCCGGGCGGAGAATCAATCGAGGAAGCTCCCGGCGGGGTCTCTATCCCGGGTTCCCGTCCGACTTGAAAGGCGATGGCGGAAAGACGGACCTTCGCCCGTAAGAAGCGCCGGTTTCTGGTCGAGTTCAGTCTCCTGGGGGCAAGCTGTACCGGTTTCACGTACGACGTTTCGCCGACGGGCATTTTCGTGCGTTCCATCCGGCTGCCCGATCCGGGCACATTTCTGACGGCGAACCTGCACCTGGCCGCGGGCAAGCGCATCATCGTGCGCGGAAAAGTGGTGCGTTCGTTCCGCGTGCCGCCGACGCTGGCGCGCCTCGTTCCGAGCGGCTTTTCGATGCGGCTTTCAGACACGCCCGAGGACTACTTCCAGCTCCTGGCCACCCTCTAGTCAGCCGCCGTAGATCCGCCGCGTCTCTTCCAGGACCGTGACCTGCCCGGCTTCCCGCCAGATGAGGGCGATTGTGTCGCCTGCTCTGATCTCTCCCTCTTCGAGCACGCGCAGATAGAAGCCGGTCCGGCCGGCGGCGAGGAACACTTTCGGGAAAACGGGCAGCTCCATCTGCATCGCGAGCTTGAAGCAGGGCGAGCGCGGCTCGGAGACCTGGAGGAGCGCGCCGCCGATCCGGTAGGCGTCGCCGATCCGGACCTCGGTTTCCGGCAGACCATCGACGGTCAGGTTTTCACCGAACTGCCCGAACGCAAGCTCGCGGGAAAGCTCCCGGCGCCAGTGCGCGTAGCCCGAGAGGTCGTACGCGTAGACGGCCTTTTCCGGGCCGCCGTGGACCCGCAGGTCCGCCTGCCGGTCGCCGTCCACGTTGAGCCTGCCGACGTGGATCCGGAAGAGGACCGGCTCCTTGAAGATCCCGGGGCGGACCGTGCGGCCGCGGCTCTCGACCGAGCGGGGAAGGCCGACGTTGACGGAGAGGAGCTTCGGGAGGGTCTGGATGGTCATGCTTTTATGAGTATAACCTGTGTAGTAATGTTTCAGTAGTTACTCTTTTTTAGGCTTGATGTCGGTAAAGTAAATTAGTAGTAAGTTATTTACTTATGGGACGGACGGCCCGCGTGAACCGGAACCAGGTGCTTTCCGCGGCGCGGGAAGCGTTCGTCGAGCGTGGCTACGAAGGCGCGACGCTCGCGAACATCGCCGGGCGCGTCGGCGTCTCCGCGGCCGCGCTGCTGCGCCACGCACCGACGAAGCGGGACCTCTTCGTCGCCTGCATGGGCGAGGGCGAGCCCGAGGCGATGCCGTTCGCGTTCCTCGATGAGATGGACGGCGCGGAGGACCCGAAGCGCGTGCTGCGCCGCGCGGCGGAGGCGATGATCCCGTTTCTCGAGTCGAAGATGCGCCAGATTGTCGCCCGCTGGGTCTACTTCAAGACGGTGGCCGGCATTGGACGGATGCCGCTGCCCTTCGATCCCGCGTCCCGCCCGACACCGCCGCAGAAGAACCTGAAGTACCTCGAGAACTACATGCGCCGCGCGGCGCGGCGGGGGAGGCTGCGCTTGGCCGACCCGAACGCCGCCGCCATGGCGTTTTTGGCGACCCTCCACTCGTACGTCTTTCTCCAGCACGTGATCGAGGTCCTCGAGAAGCCGATGCCGCTCGAGCGCTACCTCCAGACCGTGCTCGAAATCTGGACGCGCGGAGCCATCGTCACCGGGAGGAAAACGCGATGAGACAAGCACGCCCGTTTCTGCTCCTTCTGACCGCGCTGGCCGCGGCCGGCTGCCGAGCGAAGGACGCCGGCACACTGCATTTGAACGGGCGCCTCGAGGCTCCGCTCGTGGACCTCGCCCCCAAGGTCCCGGGCCGCGTCGTCGAAGTGCGCGTGCGCGAGGGCGACCGCGTCAAGGCGGGAGACGTCCTGGTGCGGCTCGACCTCGGGGAGACGGCCGTCGCGGTGGAGCGCGACCGCGAGGGGCTGAAGTCGGCCGAAGCGCGTTACCAGGACCTCTCGGAGGGCAGCCGCCGGCCCGAGATCCTCGCGGCCGAGGCGGATGTGGCCGACAAGCGCGCGCAGCTCGAACTCGCAAAGAGGGAGCTCGAGCGTCGGCAGACGCTCCTTTCGAACAAGATCGGGACGCAGCGCGACTTCGAGATGGCCAGGACCGACGTCGTTCGCGCGGCGGCGGCCCTCAAGGCGAACGAGGAACGTTCGAAGCTCGTCGTCGAGGGGTTTCGGAAGTTCCAGACCGAACAGGCGAAGTACGACATGGGGCGCGCGAAGAGCGTGCTCGCGCAATCCGAGACCCTCGCGCGGGAGGCCGAGATCCGGGCGCCCGCCGACGGCGTCGTCCTGCATCGCATCGCCGAGCCCGGACTGTTGCTCGCGGGCGGACAGCCGGCGCTCACGATGGCCTTTGCCGACCGTCTCTACGTGCGCACCTACGTTCCGGAGCCGCAACTGGGCAAGGTCCGTTCCGGAATGGCCGCCAGCGTCCGCGTGGATGCGTTTCCGGGCAAGGCCTTCCCGGCAAAGGTGACTGAGATCTCTCCCGACGCCGAGTTCACGCCGAAGCCGGTCGAGACGCGGCGCGAACGCGTCAATCTCGTCTACGCGGCCAAGGTGGACCTCGACCGGGGGTGGAGCGAGCCGCTCGTTCCGGGACAGCCGGCGGACGTGACGATCCGGATCGACGGGGCGCCGTCGCCGTGATCACCGCCCGGGGCCTCGTCAAGTCCTTCGGCGCGAAGACGGCGTTGAAGAACATCGACCTCGCCATCGCGAAGGGCGAGATGTTCGGCCTCATCGGGCCGGACGGGGCGGGCAAGACGACGTTCTTCCGGATCGTGGCCGGACTCCTCGCTCCAACCTCGGGCACGCTCGAGCGCGACCCGGGCGTGACCTTCGGCTTCGTGCCGCAGCGCTTCGCGATGTACGAAGACCTCACGATCGACGAGAACCTGACGCTGCGGGCGCGGTTGTACGCCGTGCCGGCGGCGGATGCGAAAAGTCGTTCCGCCGATTTGCTGGGGCGCGTAGGCCTCGAACGTTTCGGCCGGCGGCTGGCCGGGGCGCTGTCGGGCGGGATGAAGCAGAAGCTCGCGCTCGTCGCGGCGCTGCTGACGCGGCCGCAGCTTCTGCTCCTCGACGAGCCGACGACGGGCGTCGATCCGGTCTCGCGCCGCGAGTTCTGGTCGCTCTTAAACGAGCTCCACCATGGCGGTCTGACGATTTTGGTCTCGACGCCGTACATGGACGAGGCCGAGTATGCGTCGCGCATCGGATTCCTCGACGAGGGCCGGCTGTCCGCGCTCGGCACGCGCGAGCAGATCCTTGCGGGCTACTCCCGCCCGCTCCTCGTCGTGCGCTCGTCGGACCGGGTGCGCGTGCGCGAGCGGCTCGCGCGCCTGGCGGAAGTGGACGACGTCTCGCTCTTCGGCACGCAGCTCCACGTGCGTGGGTCGGCGACGGCCGGACCCGAGCTGGTGACCTCAGTCCGGCGCGCGCTTTCGGACCTCGTCGGGCCCGACGCGGTCGAGCCGGCCACGCCGTCGCTCGAGGACGTGTTCGTCCTGAAGAGCGAGGAGGGCGAAGCGGCATGATTGATCCGGTCCGGGGCGACGCGTTTCTGGAGGTGCGAGGCCTGACGCGGCGCTTCGGCGCCTTCACGGCGGTGGACGCAGTCGACTTCGACGTGCCGCGCGGCAGGGTGTTCGGATTCCTGGGCCCCAATGGGTCCGGCAAGTCGACGACGATCCGGATGCTCACGGGCCTGCTCGCGCCAACCTCGGGCTCCGCGACCGGCTTCGGCGGCCTCGATGTCGTCCGCGACACCGAGAAGTGGAAGACGCGGCTCGGCTACATGAGCCAGAAGTTCTCGCTGTACCTCGACCTGACCGTCGATGAGAACCTGCGATTCTTTGGATCGCTCTACGGCCTTTCGGCCGCGCGACTGGTGGAGCGGGTCGCGGCCCTTTCCGCGCGGCTCGGATTCGAGAAACTCCTGCCGGCGATGACCGACGGCCTCTCGACCGGGCTGCGACAGCGCGTGGCGCTCGCGGCGGCGCTCTTGCACGAGCCGGAGCTGTTGTTCCTCGACGAGCCGACGGGAGGCGTCGATCCGAGGGGGCGCCGCCTCTTCTGGAATCTCATCTACGAGCTCGCGGCCGAACGCGGCATGACGGTCCTCGTCACGACGCACTACATGGACGAGGCGGAGCAGTGCGATCGGCTCGCCTTCATCCTCAACGGCAAGCTCATCGCCGAGGGAATGCCGCACGACCTGAAAAGCGGCCTGCGGGGGCGGATTTTCGAGGTGGAGCCGCCGCCGCAAGTCGATCCGTTCGAGGCCTTGTCGCAGGTGAAGGGGGCGCCTCCCCTCGACGATGCGTACCTCTTTGGGCGGCGCCTGCGCGTCGTGGCGCGGCCGGCCGGGGTCGGGGAGGCCCGGGCGCTCGTCGCGCGCTTTGGTGCGCCTGCGGCGGCCGAGCCCTCGCTCGAGGACGTGTTCGTGTCGCTCGCGCGCCGGCAGCCGGCGCCGACGGAGAGGGTCGCCGTATGAATCGCCTGCTCGCGCTGACCTGGAAGGAATTCCTGCAGTTGAAGCGGGACCCCATCACGGTCCGCATGATCGTGATGGTGCCCATCCTCCAGACGCTCATCTTTGGCTACGCGATCAACTACGACGTCAAGCACCTGAAGACGGTGGTCCTCGACGAGGCGCGGACGTACGAGAGCCGCGAGCTCGTCGCGAAGATGACGGCCACCGAGTACTTCGACGTCGTCGGCTCCGTTGGGTCCCTCGACGAGCTGCGGCGCTGGATCGACGGCGCGCTCGCTTCGGTGGGCCTCGTGATCGACCGTGACTTCGGCAAGGACATCCACCGTGGAGCGCCGGCGAAGGCGCTGCTCATCGTCAACGCCTCGGACACGACGACCGCGAGCCAGGCCATGTCGATCGCCGCGGGCATTTCGAACGGGCTCTCGGTCCGGATCCTGGCGCAGCGCGCCGGCTGGAAGGCGAATTCCCTGCCGATCGACCTGCGCGTGCGCCCCTGGTACAACCCGGAGCTGAAGACCGCGAGCTTCATCATCCCGGGGCTGATCGCGATCATTCTCACGTTCACGCTCATTCAGTTCACGGCGAGCGCGATCGTGCGGGAACGCGAGCGCGGGACGCTCGAGCAGTTGCAGGTCACGCCGGCCACGCGCACCGAGATCATCCTGGGAAAGATCTTCCCCTTCACCCTGATCGGTTACGTGCAGCTGACGATGACGATCCTGCTCATGCGATATCTGTTCAAGATTCCGATCCAGGGTTCAGTCTTCGAGCTTTATGTCGTGGGCCTTCTCTTCATCGCGGCCGTGCTCGGCCTCGGAATGCTGATCTCGACGGTCGCGAAGACGCAGATGCAGGCCATGCAGATGTCGACCTTCTTCCTGCTGCCGTTCGTGTTCCTGTCGGGCTACGTCTTTCCGATCGACGGGATGCCCACGATCTTCCAGTACATCTCGCGGATCATCCCGGCGCGCTATTTCATCGAGGTGCTGCGCGGGATCATTCTGCGGGGTGCCGGGCTCGCCGACCTCTGGCGGCCGGTCGCCTGGCTCACTTTCTACACGGTCCTCATCATCGCCCTCGCGGTGGCCCGCTTCAAGAAAACGGCCTCGTAGGTTTTAGGGCTAACCCTGCTTTTGGGGCTAACCCTCTCCACCCACCGGGGGAGAGGGAAGGGTGAGGGGGGCTACCGCACCCCGGCGACGACCCCATTCTCGAACACCACGGTCTTCCCCACGCTGCGATAGGTCCAGACCTCCCGCGGGCCGCCCGTCGCCGTCGTCTGGCTCGACACATCGTCGGGCGATCCAAGCAGCGCGCGCACCTGGTCGGGCGTCATGTTCTCGGTCACGGTGCCGCCGTTGACCGGTTGATCCGCTTCGCGGGCGAGTCCCTGCCCCGCGGACGTCCGCGCGTCGCTCGCCGCGGCGGCCGTTCGCGCGCGGTCGATCGGCGCCGAGGGCGAACCGGTCGAGGCGGCGCCGGAGGAGAGGAGGCCGTAGGACTTGGCGAGGTACCAGAGGACGGCGAGCGCGATCCCGAAGATGAAAAGTCGCTTCATGAGAAGAATGATACGCCCTCGACCCTCGACTAGACTGTCGACTCCCCCATGAGCTATTGCCACGCCGCAAAAGGCCATCCGTGGCACGCGCCGTACCACGACCGCGAATACGGCTTTCCGATCCGCTCCGACGCCGCGCTTCTCGAGCGGCTGGCTCTCGAGATCAACCAGGCGGGTCTTTCGTGGCTGACGATGCTGATCAAGCGCGAGGGCTTCCGGCGGGCCTACAAGGGCTTCGATCCCGAAGTCGTCGCCGCGTTCGGCGAGCGCAGGTACGAGAAGCTGATGGCCGACGCCGGCATCATCCGGAACCGGCGCAAGATCCGCGCAGTGATCGAGAACGCCAGGCGGATCCTCGCGCTACGCGCATCGCACGGCTCCTTCGCGAAGTGGCTCGACGCCCACCACCCGCGCTCGCCGAACGAGTGGCAGAAGCTCTTCAAGAACACGTTTGTCTTCACGGGCGGCGAGATCGTCGGATCGTTCCTAATGTCGACCGGCTACCTGCGCGGCGCGCACGTGCCGAGTTGCCCGGTGTACGCGAAAGCGGCGAAGAAGCGACCGGCGTGGATGCGAAAGGGAAGAAGGTCGCCGTAGGGGCGGCCCTCACCGCCGTGCTGCGCACGGCGTTCCCTACGTATAGCTGGGGTCAACCGTGCAAAGTTGTACTTGTACGTGTAGAGGCAGGAGCACAGGAATGCAGGAACACACGGTTGACCCCGGTCTGGTGCCGGTCTGG
>JANMPW010000175.1:0-4910 GCA_031370065.1 Acidobacteriota bacterium | reverse complement strand
GCTGTCATTTCTCAACACGTTGTTCACCGAGGTCCGAAAATTAGACGCGGAGGGCTCCCTCTCCCGGCGGGAGAGGGTTGGGGTGAGGGGTGCTCCGGCTCAACTTCGACGGCGGCACGAGCAGTTCCTGTGCAGGCGGGTGAACCTGACCCCTCACCCTTCCCTCTCCCTCGGGGGAGACGGATTCTGTTGGGCTCGAACGTGAATCGACTCCTGAGAATCGACACCTGGCCGCGCGCGGCGTCTACTCGAAGCTCGCCCTTTCGATGTAGACCGTCGGCGACCCCACGAGAAACGGCGACGGGAAGAACTGCAGGTCCGTCGAGAGGCCGGCGATGCGGCGCAGGAGTTCCGACACGCGGCCCCGCGCGCGCGCGCCGGCGACCGGGCCCTGAGCGCGGCCGGCGACGATCGAGACGCCGGTGAACTCGATTTCGTAGCGGTCGGCGGCGAGGTCCACCCGCGGCGGGGCCGTCAGCGCGGAAGCGAAGAGCCCCTTCGTGATCGCGGACAATAGGGCGGCGGGCGGCGACGGACTCTTCGTCTCGAAGAAGAGACGGCGGGGCCCGAGGCGCGGCGGCACGCGGAACGAGGGGCGGACGCCGTGGCCGGTCGAGAGTCCCCCCGCGCGCTTGGCGGAAGAAAGGTCGTGAAGCCGCCCGACGAGCGTACCGTCCTCGACGAGCAGCATGCGGCGCGTGGCCACTCCTTCTCCGTCGAACGCCGCGGCGCGGGAGGCATCGTCCGCGACCCCGACCACCGGGCCCGCCATCTTTTCGCGAACGAGCCACCGGGGCGGCCTGTCGTCCAGGAAGAGCGGCGCGAGCGTGCCGAGGAGCGAAGCCCCGACGGCGGGATCGAGCAGCCACTGGCCGCTCGAAAAGGGAGCGGGCCGGTCGGAGAGGGGCAGCGTTGCGGCGTCGGAGAGCCTTCGGGCGAGGGTCTCGATCTCCGGCTCGGCGTCCCACCGGAACGGCACGCGGACCTCGCGGGCGCGGCCGGGCCGTCGGGCCACGCACAGGGCGACGCCGTCCAGAATCCAGTGTTCCTGCGTCACGTCGAGACCGGCCGCGTTGACGATTCGCTCCTCGGCGCGGCCGCGGCGCAGCCGCAGCCCGGCGAGGACCGCCTCGCCGCGCGAGGCTGCAGCCACGGCGCGCGAGAGATCCTCGAAGAGCTCGGGAGGCGCGTCCACGGCCGTCCCTCCGACGAGCGCCGCGCTTTTCGACGGCCAGTCCGGGGGCGCTTCTGCCGCGACCGCGATCCGCGCGGCCTCCGGCACTGCGAGCGCGAGCGCCTCCGGGTCCGACGCGGCCGCGAAGCGCGGAGCGCCCGCTTCCCACCAGCGCGCGGCCCAGCCTTCCTCCCGGCGCCACGCGGCCCGCTTGAAAGTCGCCGAGGCGTCGATCTCCCGGGTCTCGGCGGACTTCCGGTAGAGTTCCCACTGTCCCGGCGCCCGTTGGCCGAGCAGCGCCTCGAGGTCGTCGCCGGTCACAGTTCCGGCCGGACGCCCAAGCGGCGGATCAGCAGATCGGGTGCCGCGCCTCCCACCGGGACGACCTGTCCGGCCCGCGCGCACCAGCCGAAGCTGCGGAAGGCGTGGACCTCACGGCCGAGCGCGGGCTCGATTCCTTCGAGGGCCGGCAGCAGCTCGCCCGCGAGCACGCCGGTCCCAAGCTCGTCGGCGAATCGTCCACGGCGCACGCGGCGCGCTCGCGGAAAACGGAGCCGAAAGGTGCCGCTCGCGATCTCGACCGAGCCGCCGAGGAACTCCTCGATCCAGATCCCGTTGCCGAGGCGCCGGATCATCTCTTCCGGGTCCGTCGAGCCTGCCGAGACGACAACGTTCGAGCCGCGGGGAAGCGGCGGCTCGGCGGGACCGGAGCGGCGGCCGTGTCCGGTCGAGCCGGAGGCCGGTGCGTGCGCGCGATCGGTCAGCCGCGAGCCGACGAGCCCGGAGGCGACGAGCTTGACCGGCCGTGGCGCCGTGCCCTCGTCGTCGCGCTCGTAGCCGCCGAAGAGGTCGAGTCGGCGCGCGTCGTCGACCACCTCGAGGTCGGACACGGCCACCCGCGCCTCCGGCAGGCAACGCAGCGGCGAGACGCCGGCGTCCGCCTCGAGCGGGTGGGCGAGGATTTCGTGAAAGAGGACTGCGGCGCAGCCCTTGGCGAGGATCGCGTCGGCCTCGCCCGGTGGCACGGGTACGGCCCGGTCGCGCGGCGCGGCCGCGACAGCGAGGGCGGTCTTCAGCTCGTCGAGCGCGGCGTCGGACATCGGCGAGTGAAACGCGAAGAGCCGGTCCTCGTCTCCGGCGCGCGAGGCCGCGGTGAACCGTCCCTCGAGCGACAGGAGCCGCCGCGTGGCCGCGCAGGCCGGGCGCCCGGCCGACACGACGCGGCGCTCGCTCTCGCGCAGGCGCAGAGTGAAGGCGTGGCGCGGGGCATGGCGCGCGAAGATCGCGGACAGCCGTTTTGCCGCGCGGTCGGCCGCGGGAAAGCTGCTTTCGACTTCCCCCGCAGGAGCGCCGCGCGAGGACCGGATCGGCAGCGGCTCCCGTCCGGCCGAGGCCCGCAGCGCGCGCACGGCCTCGCGCACGGCCGCGTCGTCGGCCCCGGCCACGGAGGCGAACTGCTCCGATCCGCCGCGCCGCCACCGCGCGCTCGTGCCCTGCTCGCGGCGCACGCGCGCCTCCCGGACCTCGCCGTCACGCCATTCGAGGCAAGTTTCGGTCAGCGTTTCGCCGAAGACCTCGGCGAGGTCGCCCTCGCGGCCTGCGAGCGGCTCGAGCCAGCGGTGGATGGAGTCGTCGTCCCAGTTCACTTGCGGTGCAGTGTATTAACATCCGGGCGGGGGAAACATGAGTCTGGCGGATACGCGGAAAGATTTCATCGCCGGCAAGACCGCGCGGGGTCTGGCCGGGCGCAAGCTGTTCGTCGAAAAGGCGCCCGACGCCTTGCGTGCGGCGGTCTTCAACGCCCTCGCGGCCGAGGCCGAGAAGGAGCGCACGCTCGACGACGAGGCGCGCCGGATGATGGAGACCGCCCGCCAGGAGATCGCCGCGGGCCGCGTGGACGGCCACGAGCTCTTCCGCCGCATCCGCCGCAAGCTTGCCGAGCAGCGGGGGATCGTGCTGTGAGGTTCGTCGCCCGATGACTCTCGAAAAACGCATTTCGGACCTCGAGGCTCTTCGCGAGAAGCGGCTCGAGGGCGGAGGCGCCGAGCGCATCGAGCGCCAGCACGCCGAGGGTAAGCTGACCGCGCACGAGAGGGTCACGCTGCTGCTCGACCCGGGCTCGTTTTTCGAGCTCGATCCCTTCGTCGTCCACCGCTGCCGCGACTTCGGGATGGAGAAGACGTCGATCCCGGGCGACGGCGTCGTCTGCGGCGCCGGCTCGATCGCGGGTCGCCCGGTCTACGTGTTCGCGCAGGACTTCACGGTCTTCGGCGGCTCGCTCTCGGAATCCAACGCCGACAAGATCTGCAAGGTGATGGACCTCGCCGTGCAGAACGGCGCGCCGATCATCGGCCTGAACGACTCGGGCGGAGCCCGCATCCAGGAAGGCGTGGTGTCGCTGGCGGGGTACTCGAAGGTTTTCTTGCGCAACACGCGCGCCTCGGGGGTCGTCCCGCAGATCTCGGCAATCCTCGGCCCTTGCGCGGGCGGGGCCGTCTACTCGCCCGCGATCACTGACTTCGTGTTCATGACGGAGAAGACGTCCTACCTCTTCGTCACGGGCCCGGACGTCATCCGCACCGTGACCCACGAAGAGGTCAGCAAGGAGGACCTCGGCGGCTCGCGCACGCACTCGAGCGTGTCGGGCGTGGCGCATTTCGTGCGAGGCAGCGACGAGGCGGTGCTCGCGGGAATTCGCGAGTTGCTCTCGTATCTGCCCGGCAACAACCTCGACGATCCGCCCGCCCGTCCCCCGCGGGACGCCCCGGCGGGCGGGGCGGACCTGAACGTGTTCATCCCCGAGGAGCCGAACCGGCCGTACGACATGGCGGAGCTCGTGCGGCGCATCGCCGACGGCGGCGAGTTCTTCGAGGTCCACGCGGCCTTCGCCAGGAACATCCTGGTCGGATTCATCCGGCTCCACGGCCGCTCCGTCGGCGTCGTCGCAAACCAGCCGATGCACCTGGCCGGCGTGCTCGACATCGATGCGTCCGTCAAGGGGGCGCGCTTCGTGCGTTTCTGCGACGCCTTCGGCATCCCGCTGCTCGTCTTCGAGGATGTGCCTGGATTTCTGCCGGGCACGCAGCAGGAGTATGGCGGGATCATCCGGCATGGGGCCAAGCTCCTCTACGCCTTCGCGGAGGCGACCGTGCCTAAGGTCTCCGTCATCACGCGCAAGGCCTACGGCGGCGCCTACTGCGTGATGCTGTCCAAGGACCTCGGGACGGACTTCAACTTCGCCTTCCCGACGGCCGAGATCGCGGTGATGGGTCCGGAAGGGGCCGTCAACATCCTCTATCGCCGGGAGCTGCCGCCCGACGCCGCGCCCGAGACGCGCGCCGGCAGGGTCGCCGAGTACACCGCGAACTTCGCCAATCCCTATATCGCGGCGCGCCGCGGCTACGTGGACGACATCATCGAGCCCTCGGAGACGCGCATCCGCCTCATCGCGGCGTTCCAGTTCCTCGAGGGCAAGCGCGTCGCCATGCCGAAGAAGAAGCACGGGAACATCCCTCTGTAAAGCGATGCGCCTTCTCGTCGCCAACCGCGGCGAGATCGCGGTGCGCATCTTCCGCGCGTGCCGGGACCTCGGGATCGAGACCGTGGCGGTCTACTCCGACGCCGATCGGGCGGCGCCGCACGTCGCGATGGCGGACCATGCCGTGCGCCTCGGGCCCGCGCCGGCGCGCGAGAGCTACCTCTCGGTGCCGGCGCTGCTCGCGGCGGCGAAGAAGAC
>JANMPW010000008.1:0-5184 GCA_031370065.1 Acidobacteriota bacterium | reverse complement strand
GATCTGCGCAAGCTCGGCACACGCCTCGAGGGCGCCCCGGCCGGCTTGAAGGCCGACGTCGAGAAGGCCCGGCAGGCGACCGACGAGCTGACGGCGTGGCTCGAGTCGAAGGCGGCCTCGAAGACGGGGCCGTCGGGCGTGGGCATCGAGAACTACGATTGGTACTTGAAGCACGTCCAGCTCGTCCCGTACACGTGGCGCGAGGAGGTTGCGCTGATGGAGCGAGAGCTCGCGCGCTCCAGGGCTCTTCTCGCCATGGAGGAGTTGAAGAACGCGACGCTGCCGGTGCAGGTTCCGGTTGCAACCGCCGACGAGCACGACAAGCGATTCAACGCCGCCGTCACCGAGTACATGGCGTTTCTCCGGGATCACGAGATCCTCACGATCAAGGACTACATGGATCCAGCCCTGCGCGCGAGGATCGGCAGCTACAGCCCCGGCCCCCGCGAATTCTTCGCGGAGGTGGACTACCGGGACCCCGAGATCATGCGCACCCACGGCTACCACTGGTTCGACAAGGCCTGGATGGTGCACGAGACCCCTTCGACCCCGATCCGCCGGGAAGTGATCCTCTACAACATCTTCAACACGCGCACCGAGGGCAACGCGACGGGATGGGAAGAGCTCATGATGCAGGCCGGGATGTTTGATGCGCGGCCTCGCTCGCGCGAGCTCGTGTACATCCTGGTCGCCGAGCGCGCTGCGCGCGCGCTCGGTGAGCTCTTCATGCAAGCCAATCGGATGACCCTCGAGCAGGCTTCGGCCTACGCCTGCGCCAACACGCCGCGGGGCTGGCTGACCATGGACGGCAACCTCGTCCGGTCCGAGCAGCACCTCTATCTTCAGCAGCCCGGCTACGGCCAGAGCTACTTGATCGGCAAGATCGAGATCGAAAAGCTCCTCTCCGAGCGCAAGCAACAGCTCGGCGACCGCTTCCAGATGAAACAATTCATGGACGACTTCAACGCCGCCGGCCTCGTTCCGGCCGCCCTGATCCGATGGGAGCTGACAGGCCAGAAGTCGGACGAGCTCAAGAGGATGCTGGAGTAGTTGTCATCCCGAGGAGCGAAGCGACGAGGGACCCCGTACTCGACACGCGACGCTCCTGATCAAGCACGGGATCCCTCGCCTCGCTCGGGATGACAGCGCCAACGATCGCTGCGACCTCTGGAATCGATCGAAGCCAGCTATTGGATCGCGTCGAGCCACTGCTGCTAGAGTTCAAACGGTTCCCAATGCCGGGACCGAGAGTCAGGGAGGGAAGCTGATGAAGTGGATGGGTATGTATCTGCTCGGATACGTCCTGCTCCTCGTGGCCGGACTGCTGGCTCTCTGGAAGACCGGGATCCTCGCCTCCATCCCGCCGTTCTGGATCGGCGTCGGGCTGCTCGTCGCCGTCGGTCTGGGGATCATGATCGCCGTGGCCAACAGCGGAAAGAAGGAGACGATCGAGGTGGATCGGAATTGAATCGAGGCGCTTCACTCGCCCTTTTCTGATCCGTGGAAGCCAATCGTTGGACTCGCCAGAGGCCACCGACAGGAATTCCCGTGGCATCCGCGTTGTCGCCGTATTCGAGGCGTTGAAGGGTGCACTCGTCGTCGGCGCCGGTCTCGGCCTGCTTTCCCTGGTGCACCACGATCTCCAAGCCACGGCCGAGCGCCTCGTCCGGCATTCACACCTGAACCCCGCTCGCCATTACCCGCGGATCTTCATCGAGGCGGCGTCGCACATGAACGACGCTCGGCTCAGGTCTCTGGCTGCCCTGGCATTTCTCTATGCCGCTGTGCGCTTCATCGAGGCGTACGGTTTATGGCAGATGAGGGTGTGGGCGGAGTGGTTTGCGATCATCGCCGGCTCGCTATTCCTGCCCGTTGAGGCCTATGAGATGTTCCGGCGGGCAACATGGATGAGAGGGATCGTTTTGCTGACCAATCTCTTCATCGTCGCCTACCTGGTGAATGTCCGTTTGTCGAGTCGACGCGGGCTAAGCTAGTGTTCTGTCACCGACGTTTCGATAGCGCCAGGCGGCTTCTTACAACCACCGTGGCCCTCGCTCTTGGGCCTTCTTGCATCTTTCGAGCGAAGAGATTGGGATCGTGACTTCGGTTACAGGTCACTAGCAGGCTTCTGAAAACGGGCGTGGGCCCGCTAGAGCTCCGACCGGAAGGGCCTCACGAGCCATTCCGTCACCCGCTGCTTCAGCGAGCGTGCTTTCCACATCGCCGTCGTGTAGGGGCGGCACCGCAGCAGGTCCCGTTGGTACCGCTCCTTCATCAGTTCGGCGAAGGCGGCGTCATACACGAAGAGATTGATCTCCTCGTTCAGATGGAAGGACCGCTCGTCGAGGTTCGCCGATCCCACCGTGGAGAAGATCGCGTCCACGACCATCGTTTTCACGTGAAACATCGTCGGCTGGTACTCGAAAATCTTCACACCTCCCTCGAGGAGCGGTCCGAAGGACGAACGTCCCGCCGCCTTCGTCGCGGGCACGTCGTTGTGCTCGTCCGAGGGGACGATCACCCGCACGTCGACGCCCCTCTTCACGGCAGCGATGAGCAGACCGACGGTCGTTTCGTCCGGAAGGAAGTAGGAGTTGGCGATCCAGATCTCCTTCGCGGCGGCGGCGAGCGAGATCGCGTAGACGCGTTCTGCTCCCGACATCGCCGCGAGCGGTGACGAGGGCACGACGGCGACTGAGGCCGAGCCGGCCGACGCGAGGGCGGGAAAGTATTCGTCGCCGACGAGCGGCTCGCCTGTGACCTCCGACCAGTTCTCCTGGAACGCGCGCTGGAGGCCGCGGACGGCAGGTCCTTCCACACGCAACTGCGTGTCGCGCCAGTGCTCGCGGGAATCCGCGTCGCCTCGCCACTGGTCGGCGAAGCCCACGCCGCCCGTGAACCCGACCGTGCCGTCCACCACGAGAACACGCCGGTGGTTGCGATGGTTCAACACCCAGATCATCCAGGGCTTGTACGAGTGGAAGAACTCCACGCGACAGCCGGCGCGGCGCAGGGCGTCGACGTCGCTCGCCTTCAAGTGCCGGCCCGAAGAGCCGACCGCGTCGAGCAGGACGCGCACCGCGACGCCGTGGGCGGCCCGTTCGGCGAGCGCGTCGCGGAAGCGAGTTCCCACTTCGCCCGACCAGAAGATGTAGGCCTCGAAATTCACGGTCTTTCGAGCGGAGGAGATGGCCGCGAGCATGGCCGGAAACACCGCGTCGCCGTTCTCGAGAAGGTCGAGCCGGTTTCCGGGCGTCATCGGCGGCCCCGGCAGCGCCGATGGCAGGAACGTCGGATCGCTCACCTTGAAACCGTGAGGCAGCTCGTAGACGGTTTGCTTCGGAGCGCTCGACTTCGCGACGGTGATAGCGAAGGCGTAACCGGCCGCAGCCGAAGCAAGGACGAGCACCAGGAGATGCGGCAGCTTTCGGCGTCGGGGGCCGGAGGTCGTCACAACGGCAAGAGTACGCCTTCCCAACCGAGGCGGCCGCCGCGTGCGGGTGTATAAGAAGACACGGGACTCAGGACTTCATCGTGAAACAGCGCGTCTGCGCGGCATTGCTCCTGCTCGCCGGTCAAGCCGGTGGCGGCTCTCTTCCAGCGGAATCCGTGCCCGTGCTTTATCCGGAGGGCGTCGTTCGCGGCTTTCTCTTTCTCAAATCGCTCGACGGCGTCGTCGTTGCGAACGGCGATCTCAGCCAGGCTCTCCGGGGTGACCGCGTGACGAGCCATCTCGTGTTCCGCTTCAAGGACGGTTCGCTCCAGGACGAGACCGCCGTGTTCTCGCAGGGCGGGCGGTTTCAGCTCTTGAGCGACCACCTCGTGCAGCGCGGTCCGAGCTTTCCAGATCCGATGGAGGTCTGGATCGACGCGACAGGCGGCCAGGTGAGAGTGCGGCATCGCGAGGACGGCAAGGAAAAGACAATCGAAGAGCGGATGGAGCTGCCTTCGGATCTGGCCAACGGAATGGTGTTGACGCTCATGAAGAACATCGCTCCCGGTGCCGTTGCGACGACCGTGTCGATGTTGGTCGCGACGCCCAAGCCGCGGCTCGTGAAGCTCGTGATCACGCGGGTGGCCGACGAGCGGTTTTCCGTCGGCCGCGCGTCGTACAGCGCGACCCGATTCAACGTCAAGATCGAGATCGGCGGTGTCGCGGGAGTGGTTGCGCCGCTCCTGGGCAAGCAGCCGAAGGACACGGCGGTCTGGATTCTTGGCGGGGACGCTCCCGGCTTCGTGAAATCGGAGGGTCCGTTCTACCAGGGCGGGCCCGTCTGGCGCATGGAGCTCGCGGCTCCGGACTACCCGCGGGCGGCGGTCAGGCCCTGAGACGCCCGACTCCGACGAAGTCGGCGGAAAAATCGATGGAAGACGCCGCCGAAATCTCCGACACCCGCGACTACTACCGCAAGATCCTTCCCTTCTACGAGAAAGAGTCCGTCTCGAGAGCCCATCTGGACTTCTGGCGTGGCATCGCGCGAAAGGCTCGTCCGCGCAACATTCTGGAGATCGGGGCGGGGCTCGGGCGGATCACGGCGGAGCTTTCGTGCGCCGCTCCGGCCGTGGGCCACGACGTGTGTCTCGAGATGCTCTTCGCCGCGCAGCGCCGCGGCACGAGCCGCGCGCTCTTTGTCGCCGCGGACGCGCGCCACGTCACGTTCGAGCGCGCGTTCGACCTCATCGTTGCGCCGGGCGACCCGCTATCGCACATGACCACCCTGGAAGATCGAAGACGGGCTCTCCGCACGGTCGCGCGGCAGCTCGCTCCGGCCGGTTTGTTCGTGCTCGAGGGCCTTTACCGGCGGCGAAACGAGGTCGCAGTGCCGAGCCGCAGAATCCGCCACGCCGACGGCGTACTCCAAATCGAGGAAACCTGGCTCCCGATCGGCAGGAAGGACCTCTGGCACGCCCGCTACCGCTATTCCGACCGGCGCCGCGACGGCTCGGTTCGCACAATGGCCGCCGCGTTTCTCGCGCGCGCCTGGAACCCTGCGACCATCCGTGGCTTCTTCGCATCCTGCGGCCTGGAGGTCGTCGATCTCTGGGGCGACTTCGATCGGCGGCCCTTCTGGCGCGGCGCCTCCCGAATCGTCCTCACCGCGCGGTTGAGACGCAGTCCTACTGCGCCTCGGCGTCGCGCGCTTGATACGCCGTCAGGGCCCAGATGACGAGGATGACGGCGCC